>JAPWUW010000014.1 GCA_028275325.1 Anaerolineae bacterium
GGCTCTACACAAACGCGGCGGAGGATGGCCTGAATGCGCAGTTCGAGCTCACGCAAACTGAAGGGCTTGGTGATGTAGTCATCAGCCCCTGCTTGGAAGCCCTCGATACGGTCCTCGGTCCGGCCCTTTGCAGTCAAGAAGAGGATCGGAGTGTTAGCGAGCAATGGGTCGTCGCGGAGGCGGCGGCAGACCTCGTAGCCATCCATTCCGGGCATGATTATATCGAGCACAATGACATCTGGCCTCACCTGCCTGGCCTGCTGAATGCCCTGAACACCACTGAATGCAAGGTACACAGTATGATTGCGGCGCAACGCATTCTCTATTGTCCGCGCTACATCCACGTCATCATCCACCACCAGGACTCTGGCCATAGCGCCCTCCCGCCCTGGGTATGCACCCGCATCCTCGTAAAGTCTATCACTGCACTTTACCCTGGCCAAACCGCCCCAGTACGGTAACCTGCGCACAAGGTGCCCGGGAAGGCTTACGGGAAGCGAGCACGCAGTTGCACAGTCTCGAAGATAGAGCCGCCTATAAACTCCCTCAGGATGCTGTTGTCGGGGACCGTTGCCGGGTCCACTGGGCGGAAAAGTGACAGAAGCTCCAGCAATCGCCTCACCTCTGCAGAGACAGAGGAGCGGTGATCGTAGGGAAGCAGCAAGGGCTCTGCCAGAGGCTTGAGCACTGCCGTCTCGTAAGGAAGGGCGGAATTGAACATGACGTCCGCCAGCTCTTGATAGGGGAAGATGTTGGCTTGCTCACCCCGCCGGACCATGTGCCACCGCTTTATCGTCTCTTCCGCTGAATACCCTCGTGCCTGGGCATCCCTCACGATGCGACGCAACAAACGAGCGTCGGACGTGGGGATATAGTTGTGGTCGTCTATATTGAGCTGGAAAAGCGCGCTAACGTAGATGCGGAAGACCAAGCCCGCCGGTGCCTCTGGCAAAAGAGCAGGGTTGAGACCATGCAGACCCTCAACAATGAGCAGGCCATTTCGAGGCAGCGAGACAAGCGGGCCCTCAACCCTCTTGCCGCTGGCGAAGTCGTACCGTGGCAGTCGCACACTTTCCCCGCGGAGGAGGGCAAGCATCTGCTGGGCGAAGAGCCGCCTGTCGACCGCTTCAAAGGCCTCAAAATCGGGCTCACCGCTCTCGTCCCGTGGCGTGGCGTCCCGATCCACAAAGTAGTCATCCAAGGAGATGACATACGCGGGAATGGCACTGGCAGCGAGCTGCACACCAAGCCTCTTGGCGAAGGTGGTCTTGCCAGAAGCAGAAGGGCCGGCAATGAAGATGAGCCGAGCTTGCTCGCGTTCGCGCACCTTCTGGGCGATGGAGGCAATTTCCCATTCGTGCAGGGCCTCAGCCACGAGAACCAACTCGCGAAACATGCCTGCCATTACCACCTTATTCAGCGAGCCAGCTTCCGCTATGCCCATCGAGAGCAGCCATCTGCGCCTCTCACGCAGCTGATGCAAGACCTTCGGGAAATCCACGTCATGAGGGAAGCGCCAGGGTGGTGGCCCCAAGGGCAAAAGCAGCAGGAAACCCTCTGGATGGTGACGCAGGCTGAACGCTTCCAGGTAGCCTGTCCGTGGGAACAGCAGCCCCCAAAAGGAGGCCACGGTCCCCGCAAGCTCGTAAACCGTCACCGCGGTGGGGCGCACCGTCTCCAATAGGCGCAACTCATCCTCGCACGCGTGGGCCCGAAAGAGAGTCTCGGCCTCTTCGCAAGTGAGCTCCCGCCGCCTTATCGGTAGATCCGCCTGCTGGAGAGCACGCATTTCCCTCCCCAGCTGCGCAACTTCCTCTGGGGAAAGAGGCGGGCGGCCCTGCACCGAGCAGAAGAGCCCATTGGCGGTGATGGAGTGTTCAATGACGAGGCGCGCGTCTGGAAACAAGCGCCTTGCTGCGGCAAGCAGCAGCAGCGAGGCCGAGCGTCGGTAGACGCGCATGCCTTCAACTGTGTCCAGTCCAAGAGGCACCGCTGTGGCATCCCCCGCAGGCACATCGGCAAGCCCGCAAATGTCTGTGCCGATCATGGCAGCGGCGTAGGGCGGACGCGCATCGGGCCAAAGCTCTTGCCAAGCAAGGATAAACTGCTCGAGCGGTGTGCCAGGGGAACCGGATAGAACGATTCCGCCGGGAAAGCTGATGCGCACATCCTCTCGCGGAGCGGACAGCCAGACAGGCTCCCTTCGCTGCATGCGCAGAACTCTAACTCGCAGCAAGCGAAACGGCGGCGGGGGCACTTTGGTAGGTAGCCTGCGCCAGCAGCTCCTCGAGCTCTTGCCGAACCATGATGGCCAGGCCAATCACACTGTCCGCTGCGCCGTAGTAGACGTAATAGTCGCTATCGGCAGGCGCCTGCCCGCAGCTGAAGACGACATTGGGCACGTCTCCAAACAGCTCCCATGCCTCGGCCGGCTCGAGGATTGGGTCATCCTGCTGATAGAGCACGCGCGTCGGGTCATCCGCATCTAGGACCACAATCCCCAGCCTGTAACAGCGCCTATCGTCTACACCATGGTAAATGAGGACCCAGCCACGCTCGGTGTAAATAGGTGGGCCTGCCGCACCGATCCGCCAGCAATCCCACTTGCCGGGCCTTGTGCGCAGCAGGATCTGATGGCCTTCCCAATGGAGCAAGTCATGCGAGAAGGCTATCCATATATGGGGAGGGCGCCGATGCAACATGACGTACCGCCCATGGATACGCGCCGGGAAAAGGACGTGATCCTTGTTGTTCTCGTCGGGGAGGACTATGCCCATTCTCTCCCACGTGATTAGGTTGTCGGAGCGCGCGAGCGCGGCACGCACTCCCTGGCGGGAATACCCGGTGTAGGTCATATAGTACGTGCCCTCGATCTCCACAACGCGTGGGTCCTCGACCCCACGTTCCTCGAAGCTCTCCTGGGGGGAGAGCACTGGGCTATCCAGCCTCAGCCAGCGGATACCATCCGGGCTGACAGCATAGCCTATTGAAGAGATTAGGCTGGGATCAACCGCGCGGTACAGCATGTGGTACAGCCCACGCGATCGAATGACTGCACAGTTGAACACCGAGCGCGCCTCCCAGCGATACTGAGGCCTCGGCTCAAGTATTGGGTTGCCACTGTATCGGCGTAGCTGCAACAATCCAGCGCTCATGGCTGCTTCTTGACCTCTTTGTGTTCGCCTCATCGCGAAGCTGACATAACTGCCGTCAAGCCACAGACTGACTCCGGCGTGCTGCCTTTGCATTATGGTCCTGCCGGAAAGGCACGCAACTATGCCTTGGTCTGTCCTTGCCGCAAGTACCGGGCCAAAAGGCCCAGGCATGCCTTGTTCACCACAACTCATATCGGCAATTCCGGGCAAACCTTGAGCCTGTAAGGCCAGAACTTGGCTTGCCTTTATGTATGAGAGCCGTGAAAAACGGAGATGGCTGCCCGGCCGCAGTGCGCAACTGCTATGGCGGCGCTGGGTTCTGTGACTAGGGAGGAAATGTCGTGGAGCAAGGACAAGGCAGGTTCTGGCAATTTGAGGCAGCAGATAGAGCACAGCTACTAGCCGACTACGAGCGCTTCGTGAACCCTGGGCGGCTTGCCGTATACCGGGCACTTGGGGTGGAGTTTGTGCCAGGCAAGCGGGAGGGTGCCTGGCTCTGGGACCTAGATGGCAGGCGTCGGGTTCTAAACTGTCGGTGCAGCGGCGGCGTGTTCAACCTTGGGCACCGGCCGCCGAGGGTGGTGGAAGCCCTTCGCGAGGCAGCACTGGAGCTAGACGTTGGGGATCACATGCTTCTTTCAGCATGGCGCGCTGCGCTTGCTCGCCGTTTGGCGGAGCTGACGCCGGGAGACCTGCAGTACAGCACCTTCTCGCCCGGAGGCGCCGAGGCCATCGACGTGGCCGTTAAGCTTGCCCGGGGATACACGCGCCGAGCCGAGATCGTTTCGATCAAGGGAGGATATCATGGCCACACCGGATTTGCCTTGGCAGCCGGTGAGGACGTGTTCCGCGCCAAGTTTGGGCCCATGCCACCAGGCTTCGTCAAGATCCCTTTCGGGGACGAGGGCGCTGCAGCTGCTGCTATCACCGAGAGGACAGCCGCTATCATCGTCGAGACCATTCCAGCAACTGCCGGCATCCTTCTCCCACCACCTGGGTATTACCCTGCCCTGCGGCGGCTTTGCGATGAAGTGGGTGCCGTGCTAATCCTGGACGAGGTGCAGGCTGGGCTTGGGCGCACTGGCCGCCTTTGGGCAATAGAGGAGTGGGGGGTGGTTCCGGATATTCTGGTGATCGGCAAAGGGTTGAGTGGCGGCGTGTACCCAATGTCAGCAACGGTCCACAGGCCCCACCTGGACCGGTTCTTCCAGGAAAACCCTTTTGTCCACCTCTCGTCCTTTGGTGGAGCAGAGCTCGGGTGCGTTGCGGCGCTCGCGGCACTGGGCCAGATCACGGAGGCGGGGTTCCTTGCGCATGTGAACGAGATGGCAGCACGCTTTGCCGCTGGCTTTAGGGAGCTCCAGCAGCGTTACTCCCTGGTGCGCGAGGTCCGCCAGAGGGGTCTCATGGTTGGCTTTGAGCTGGCTGAGCCGTGGATGGGCCCGACAATGACTTCACTCATGGCCGACAACGGCGTGCTGGCGGTATTCGCGGATTTTCGCCCGTCCACACTTCAGATCATGCCTCCGCTCATAATCCAGCCGGAGGAGGTCGACTTCGTGCTTGAGGCGCTTGATCGTTCGCTGCGAGCTCTCGCGAAGGGGGCGCGCTTGCCAGAGGAGGTTTTGAAGCTCCTGCTGGGCTGAGGTGGGGGAGCATGGAAGGCAAGCAATATGTGTATCCGCTGGAGACAGTGGGGCCCGAACACGCCCAACTTGTCGGTGCCAAAGCGGTGGCGCTGGGCGTTCTGCGCCGGGCCGGGTTGGCCGTCCCACCAGGCTTTTGCCTCACGGCCGAGGCAGTCCGTCTGATCGCGACTGGGGCGGGTGCGAGCCGCGCGGTGGCCGAGCTCGAGGAAGCGCTGCGCAGAAGCGGGCTCCAGCGAGTGGCTGTGCGCTCGTCCGCCCTCGCTGAGGACGGAATGAGAGCATCTTACGCAGGTCAGTTCGAAAGCTTTCTCAACGTCAGCGGCCGAGAGGCAATAATCAGTGCCATTGTTGAGTGCTGGGCAAGCCAGCACCGCGCTGAAGTGGCAAGCTACGAGCAGACGTTTGGCAGTGGCTCCGCCAATGGCATGGCCGTGCTGGTGCAGGAACAGGTCATGGCCGAGGCTGCTGGGGTCCTTTTCACCCTCAACCCGTTGAATGGGGATGAGGACGAAATGGTGATTGAGGCCGTCTGGGGCCTGGGGTCAGCTCTCGTTTCCGGAGCCATATCACCTGATCAGTACGTGGTTGATGCTTGGGGCGGCTCACTGCGCTCTTTCCGCCCGGGCAACCAGCACTGGGTGGCAGTCCCAGCGCAGGATCAGGGGATTAGGGTTGAGCCCCTTCCGGAGGCAGTGCGTGGCAAGCCAGTGCTTGGGCAGGAGCTGGTGCAGAAGCTGGTGCACCTGGGCATAGCGGCCCAGGAGTTGTTTGGGTACCCGCTTGACATCGAATGGGCTCTTGCCAGGGGGGAGCTCTTCATCCTGCAAGCGCGTCCTATTACGCGCATCTGCTTCGACCCCGGGCCCGAACAGTGGACTTCTGGCAACTACCGAGAGGTGCTCCCGGGCTTTCCATGCCCACTGACAATCTCGCTCAGCCTCATGCACGAATATGGACCCGCGCTAGCCGAGCTCTTCCGTCGCTTGCGAATGGGCAAGCCGGACAGTTCCATCAGGTGGGGCCGAGTGTTTTTCGGGCGACCTTACTGGAATGTCACGGCGGTCAAACGCTACAACTCCATCATCCCGGGGTTCAACGAGAGGGCTTTCGACGCGACGGTCGGCATAGAGCCGAGCTACGAGGGCGATGGCATCGTCACACCCTGGACCTTGCGCGCAGCGTTGCGGGCGGTGCCTGTGCTCATGTCGCTGTTGTGGCACTATGTGGCGCTCCTTCGCAATGCAAGAAGGTTCTGCGCTCGGTTCGAGCGCGAGGTTTGGCCCAGCTTGCGTGCGCTAGAGCCCCGGCAACTCAGTAGAGAGGAGCTTGTGTCGGAAGTGCGCCGCGCCATCCAGCTCCACCATCAAGCGAACACCTTGGCAATGCACATCTCGTTTCTGTGTGCGCAAGCCGAAAGCGATTTCGCTGTGATGATGGCATGGGTGAACGGGCGCCTACCGGCCGAGGAGCGCATACCAGAATCGGATCTGCTCACTGGCCTGGCTTCGGTGCGGACTGCAGCGCCGATTATCGACCTATGGGATCTGGCGCAGTGGGCGAAGCAGAAGCCAGCCTTGGTAGACGAGCTCTTGCGGGAAAGCACGGCCGGGAGTTTGGACGTTTCACAACAGGCAGGTGCGAACACCGCTTGGGGCCGGTTTCAGGAGCGCTTCCAGAGGCTTGTGGATGAGTATTGCTACATGGCCGAGGTGGATGAGGACCTCAGCTACCCTAGGTGGGGCGAGTCACCAGAGCTGCCACTGCGCATGTTGCGGATGCACCTGGCGGCGGGCAGTGATGCGGATCCCCGCCGGCGCCTAGCCGAGCAGGAGCAGCTCCGCCAGGCGGCGGAAGAGAAGGCTCGGAGCGTGCTTGGCAAGGGATGGCGCAAGCTTTGGATCTGGCCTCGCTTCCGGTTCCGGCAGCAGCTGGGGCTTGTGCGCCGCTACATCTGGTGGCGAGAAGAGACAAGGATCGTGGCTTCTCAAGTGTTCTACCATTGCCGACGAGTCTTTGCGGAGCTAGGCCGCCGTTGGTTCGAAGAGGGCCTTCTGGAAAGGCCTGAGGACATCTTTGCCTTGAGCAAAGAGCAAGTGCTGGCAGGGCTCGAGGGCAAGCTTTCGCGCGAGCAAGCTGTCCAAGCTGCGGAGCGCTACAGGCGCACCTGTCGGCTGTACAGGAATTTCACTCCACCGTGCACCATCGGGCGCGGTGCTGTATTTCAGCCCGCGGAACGTCCTTCTTCTGGGCGAGTGTTCCAAGGGGTTCCGTGCAGCAGCGGCTGTGCTGTGGGGCCTGCCCGGGTCGTGAGGAGCCTCGAGGAGGCGGCGCAGCTGCAGCGCGGCGAGATCCTCGTTGCCCCCTACACCAACCCAGGGTGGACACCGCTCCTCAACCTTGCAGCTGGCCTCGTGATCGAGGAGGGTGGCCTTCTCTCGCACGGAGCAGTTGTCGCCCGTGAGTACGGGGTGCCCACAGTGCTGCGCGTTCCCGGTGCGACGGAGATCCTGCGCAGTGGGCAGCTCCTGCGGGTGGATGGGTCAACTGGCAGGGTGGAAATCCTGAGCGAGTAACAAACCCCTTGCTTCTTGTTTTTCTCCAGACCGCAGCTCGACTTTGCCCTTGGCACAGGCGGAACTACTGAGGTAAGCTGTGGCGGCCAGGAGGTTTGAGCCATGGATCAGCAAGAGGATGCATTCTCGTATCGTGGCGTATTCCGACGGGCGGCAGCTATGCCGCTCGGTGGCCTTGGTACTGGGCAACTTGCCATCTGCGGAGATGGGAGCTTACGGCACTGGCAGCTTATCAACCGCATCTGGCACGACGGGTGTGTCCCGCATAGCTTCTTCGCGATCTGGGCATGCGAGAAAGGCGGCAGAGGATGTTGCGCGCGGGCCCTTCTTTCCAGAGACATCCACAGACTGCCCACGGAAGACATACCGACAAGCACCGACCATCTGGTGCCAGAGCCAGTAAAAGAGCTTGCGGATGCGCTGCCGTGCGTGGAAAGCACGGTCTTCACGGGGCGATACCCGGTTGCAGAGCTTCAGTACCTTGACGCAGCCCTGCCGGTGGAGGTGAAGCTCACCGCTTACTCGCCCTTCGTGCCTCTTTGCAGCGCGGATTCGGCATTGCCGGTGATATTCTTCAGCTTCAGGGTGCGCAACCGAGTAGCCCGCGCAGTCGAAGCAAGCCTCCTTGCGAGCTTGCAGAATTTCGTCGGATGGGATGGGATAAGCCCCATCCACGGGCAGTCCCACCCGGGCTATGGCGGCAACGTGAATTCAGTTGTGCGCCTGGCGGATGCTACATGTGTATTGATGACAAATTGTCGGGCCGCGGAAGATGACCCCCACTGGGGCGAGGTGATCCTGGCAGCCTTGGCACCAGAAGCGCTCGCGGACCCGGCGTGGCAGGATTTGAGCTCACTATGGGCACAGTTTGGCCTCAGCGGCAAACTGCACTCGCGTGAGGCTTCAGAGCCAAGTGCTCCCGGCCAGACGTGGAACGCAGCACTGGCCGTCCCAATCGCATTGGAGCCTGGTGAGGAGAAAGAACTGACGTTCGCCTATGCCTGGCGCTTCCCGAACCGTTACGCGGAGTGGGACCAACGTTACGCCGGCATCGAGGACACCCGCAGCCGCTTCTGGGTCGGCAATGCCTACTGCCGGCGCTTCCCAAGCGCCATGGCAGCTCTTGTCTATGCCAAGGAGCACTTTGTCGCCCTCAAGGAAACGACGTTCGCATTCGTGGATGCGTTTTACCGTGGCTCGATCCCGGCAGTGATCTTGAGGAGGGCAGGCAGCCAGCTTGCGATCATGCGCAGCCCCACTTGCATCTGGGCAGAGGATGGGCGGCTCCTGGCCTTTGAGGGCTGCCACGGCGCGAGCACTTGGCAGAAGACTGGTGGCTGCTGCCCGCTGAATTGCACTCACGTGTGGAATTACGAGCAGTCGCTTGCGCACTTCTTCCCGGATCTGGAGCGCACCATGCGCGAGATGGAGTTCAACTGGCAGCAGCATGCAAGTGGGTACATTCCCCACCGGGTCTCTTACCCGGGGTATCTGCCGCGGCCCTGGGAGCGCACCATAGGTGGACCCGCGAACCCCGCCGTGGATGGCATGTTGGGGGCAGTGCTCAAGGCCTATCGGGAGTTCCGCATAAGCGGCGATATGCAGTGGCTGAAGGAGGTCTGGCCTGCGTGCAAACGCCTGCTCGAGTACATAATTCGTGAGCACGACGTGGACGAGGATGGCGTGATCAGAGGCGAGCAGCCGAACACCTACGACATCTCGATTTATGGAGCGAACACGTTTGTGGGCACTTTGTACCTGGCTGCCTTGGCCGCAGGCGAACGAATGTCCGCCTTGATGGGGGATGAGAATTTCGCCGCCAGGTGCGGGCAGCTGCGCCGCAAGGGCGCAGCCAATTTGGATGCTGAGCTCTGGAACGGGGAGTATTACGAGCAGAAAGTGGACCTGTCCCAATATCCGACGATGCAGTGGGCCAGCGGCTGTCATGCAGACCAGTTGCTTGGGCAATGGTGGGCCCACGAGCTGGATGTGGGGCTCCTGCTGCCAGAAGAACACACCGTTTCAGCACTGGAGAGCGTCTTCCGGTATAACTTCCGGCGCCAGCTGTACGGCCATAAGCAAGAGCCACGCCAGTTCGCCATGCCGGATGAGCCGGGCCTGCTCATCTGCACGTGGCCGCGCGGCGGCAGGCCTGCTGTGCCGACACTCTACTCCGACGAGGTCTGGACCGGGCTGGAGTACGAGCTAGCAGCGCTGCTCCTGTGGCACAGGCTCACACAGCAAGCGCTGGAGGTCCTGCAAGCGATTGACACTCGCTACAATGGCGCAAGGCGCAGCCCATGGAACGAGATCGAGTGCGGCAACTACTACGCACGCGCCCTTGCCAGTTGGTCCGCCTTTGAAGCAGCTTGCGGCTTCGTGCACGATGCCTCAACCGGCCTGATTGGCCTGGACCCAAAGTTTCAGCCGGAGGATTTCCGCTCTTTCTTCATTGCCAATGGTGGTTGGGGAGTACTAGCCCAGCGCCTGGATGGGCCGAGCCAGGTCATTTCATTGGAGCCCAAATGGGGCGCCGTCAGGCTTGGTCGGTTGCGCTTTCGGCCTCTGCTCAAGGGGCGGCTGGCGGCTGTCACCTGCCTCAGGGAGCAAGTCGCCCCAGCGCAGCTTCAGGAGCACGGACGTGGCCTCATGGAGGCGACGCTGCCATCCCCCACAGAAGTCCGTGAGGGGGAGCGCTTTGTGCTTGTTGTCTCGTGCACGCAGGAAGGCGAAGAACGGTAGCCACAGGGGCCCGACCAGTGCACCTCGCGCTGCAACTTGTCATTGCCGTGGCCTGCTTCAGCGCCTTTGGGGTTGTGCTGAAGGTCGCTGCCGTAAGGGGCCAATCACCCACACCGACCGCAGCAGTCAACTATGTGTTGGCTGCCACTATCTCAGCGGCGCTTTGGCTTGGAGGCTCTGGCGAAAGCTGCTGCGTGGGGCCAATGCTATTGGGGATTGTGGCTGGGCTGTGCTTCCTCGCGGGGTTCTACGTCAATTACCTTGCGGTTGACCGTGCTGGGCTGGCCGGCGCTCAGATTGCGGTCGGCTTGTCCATGGTGGTGCCGATAGCCACCTCAATGCTGCTGTGGCGGGAACGGCCAACAGTGCCGCAAGCGTTGGGCGGCTGCCTGGCCATAGTTTCCCTCGTGCTGCTCGCGTTGGCGCAGCAGCGGCGCAGCCGTGCAAGTGCGAAGACAGGCAGCGCTACGCGGATCCTCACGCTCGTTGGCTTGTTCCTTGTCCAAGGGCTCGTGATGGTATTTGCCAAGTTGCTGGACGAACTCGGCTTCGGAGGGCATAGATGGGCCTACCTTACTGCCCTGTTTGCCTCCGCCGGCGTCGGGGCTTGCGTGACCTGGGGCAAACGCAGAGAGCGGGTGCATGTGCTCGGAGTAGGGCTGGGGGCGGCATTCGGGATAGCCAATGTGGTCGGCACTTACATGCTCCTCAGGCTTGCGAGCGCCTTGCCTGCCACCGTGGTGTTTCCCGTGACCACCGTTGGCCCCATGCTTGTCAACGTGCTCCTCGGCGCGCTGGCCTGGAAAGAAGAACTTGGTGCAGCAGGGATGGCTGGGGTACTGACGGCCATCCCTGCTGTGATTGCGCTCACACGCTGAGGGGTTTCCTGTGCTCTCAGCCGATGAGCTCGCGGATGACGGCCAGGCTCTTGCGTGCAGAGGCGTCGAGGTTGGCGAGCTTGCCACCGCCGCGAAGTGGCCAGCACATCTCGTAGGCCACATAGCCATCGAACCCGGCTTCCTTTAGGCCGCGGAAGAACGAGCGGTAGTCGATGAAGCCCTCGCCCATCGGCACCGCCCGCACAGCATCCGGCTGCAGCCGCTCGTAGTTGCTGAGGTGCCCAACCTGGCGCCACCGCGGGTACCGGACATAATCTGCAACCGTCGTCTGGACTGCCCGCCCACCAATGCGCCTCGCCCAGTAGTAAAGATCTGCCCCCTGCAAGGCAGGGCTCCAGGCATCGAACATGGCCCGGCAGCTCGGGTGCCCAACGTCGTCCAGGAAATCCTCGTAGCACTCCACGCTCACGCCAATGTCGTGATGGTTCTGCACCCCAACGACCAGGCCGTAATTTGAAGCGATCTGCGCTGCCTCCCGCACCAAGTCAACGCACAGGTTCCACTGGCTGAAAAACGGCAGCCTCTCGCTGAAGTAGCCGGTGAACAGGCGAATGATCTTGGCGCCAAGGACCGCGCCAAGCTCCGCCAGCCGCTTGATATAGGCCAGCTGGAGCTCCGGGAACGGGACCTCCGGGCTCTCCAGCCCACCAGTGAAGTTCGTATAGGCGGCAATTGTCGCCACTTCCAGCCCCAGCTCATCTGCGAGGCGGCGCAGTTCCCGCGCTTCCTCCAAGCCAACGTCCAGAACCGAGAGGTGGGGCCGCTTGCCCATGACTTCCACCCCTTCGTAGCCGAGCTCCTTTGCCTTGTTGAGGCACTCAGGAAGGCTCAGCCGATCCTGCCCCCACAGACCAGCATAGCTCACTGTGAAAAGTATCGGCTTCATAGCGACCCTCCGTGAAAGTCAAGCTGCAGCTGTTCTGAATTGCTGCCTCAAGCCCATTCTAGGGCGGTTCTGAACTCACGGCCAGTAGCCGCCGCTTCGGGCAGCCTGCGCGCTTGTTAGCTGCGCTGCACACCGCTATGATGTCCATTCAATCGGTAACCGGCGTTGCACGGGGAGGTTCGATATGGGGATTGTAATTACGGTGTCCAGGCAGCTCGGCGCTGGTGGCACGCAGATCGCCTCGCGCGTGGCCAGCCGTCTAGGCCTTGCACTTGTGGACAGGCAGATTCTGGATCGGGTTGCTGAGGAAGCCGGCGTGCCCGCAGGGCTTGTTGAGGCAGTGGACGAAAGCCCAGCAGCGCTGAAGCAGCGCCCAAGGAGCGTGCGTCCTGGAGCGCCGTCAGTCACCTACAGCCAGCTCATCCAGAGCGCCATCTACGAGACAGCCAGGAAAGGGGATGTGCTGATCCTTGGGCGAGGCGCACATTTACTGCTCCAAGGTATGCCAGGGCTCTTGCGGGTGAAGATCATTGCGCCAATGGAGAAACGCGTGCAAAGCCTCTCTGAGAGGCTCAGCCTGAGCCGGTCTGCAGCAGAGCGCGCCATCCGCGACAGCGACAGAAACCGTGCCGCTTATATCAAAGCAGTCTACGGGCGGGACTGGATGGACATGACCTGCTACGATCTGGTGATAAACACTCATCAGATCGATCAAGAAACCGCAGCCGAGATCATCTGCCTGGCCGCGGAAACGCTGCGGCGGACGAGGGCACAAGCGGACACCGGCTCTATGGCATCGTGACGTATCAGGTAGCGAAAGGGCTGTTTCCTCCGCACGTGGTCGGCTCAATCCACTATCTTCATAATCGGGATCTCGAGGATATCCTCAGCGCCTAGCCGCTTCAACAGAGGGATAAGGCGGTTGAGGCAGCTCTTCTCCACCACAGATTCAACGGCCATGTAACCATTGCCAAAGAGTTTGGAGACAGTGGGCGCCTTCATGGCCGGCAGCACCTTGATCACCCCTTCCAGGTTTGACTCGCTCACGTTGAGCTTGACCAGAACCCTGCCGCGCGCGGCGATTGTGCCCGCCAGGAGAGTCTTGATATCCTCGGCAGCACTGCGCTTCTCAGGGTCTTGGTACGACTGCGGGTTCATGATGAGCCGGGTCGTGCTTGTCAGCACGATATCGATGACTTTCATCAAGTTTTGCCGCAGAGTGGAACCCGTCTCGGTAAGCTCCACTACAGCGTCAGCGATGTCGGGCACCTTGGCTTCCGTGGCCCCGTAAGAAAGGAAGATCTCGACAGGGATACCGAGCTGTGAGAAAAACCGCCGGGTAATGTTTGGGTACTCTGTGGAGATGCGGCTGCCGGGCCGCAAGTCCTTCGCGCTCTGGGCAGGGTCGGATTCGGCCACAGCCAGCACAAGCTTGACCGGCCGGCCTAGATCCAGGATCTGCACGACGTCGCTGCCCGTTTCCTCGATCCAATCGAGGCCGGTGATGCCAAGGTCAAAGTAGCCACGCGCAACATAAACTGGAATCTCCTGCGGCCGCAAGATGCGCACCTCACCAATGCGAGGGTCATCGATGCGGCCACGGTACTCTCGGTCGCTATCGCGCAACACCGCAAGACCTGCATCCTGAAACAGGCTCAAGACTGACTGTTCAAGGCTCCCCTTGGGCAAAACAAGCCGCAGCAATTGCCTCCCCCTGATCGCATCCGGTACTGGAGCCCCAATTTAAGCATGGTTGCGCACGAAAGGGCAAGCAGTAGAATGCGCAGCCGTAGCATTGCACCCCTGGAGCGATAGAATGGACCATGGGTTGACCCTGTGCATCGACATAGGCAACACCAATACTGTCTTTGGTGTGGTAGATGCTTCTGGCGTGCGGGCCCAATGGCGCATCGCTACGGAGCTTTCGCGCATGCCAGATGAATACGGCTTGATAATCCTTGGGCTGCTTGGCACAGGAGGCATCAGTGCGGGCGACATTGCCGGCATCGCCCTGAGCAGCGTGGTGCCTCCTCTCACGCCCGACTTTATCAAACTGTGCCGGCGCTACTTTAATCGAGAGCCCCTGGTCGTGGGGCCTGGAGTTGAGCTTGGCCTGGAGATCCTCTACGAAGATCCGCGCCAAGTGGGTGCGGACAGGATAGTCAATGCTCTGTCCGTCAAGGAGCGCTTTGGCGGGCCAGCCTGTATCATTGATTTCGGAACGGCGACGACCTTTGACGCTCTCAATGAGCGCGGTGCTTACATGGGTGGTGCCATCGCGCCAGGCATACTTATCGCAGCTGAGGCGCTTTTCTCCCGAGCAGCACGGCTCAGCAAGGTGGACATTCGGGCACCCGGCAGGGTAATTGGGCGTAATACAGAGGAAAGCGTTCAATCCGGCGTCCTATATGGCTATGTGGCCATGGTCGAGGGGATGGTCCAGCGTTTTGGCCAAGAATTGGGGCCGAACATGCGCGTGATTGCCACCGGGGGACTTGCGGAGCTCGTTGCGCGGCACACCAGCGTCATTGAGCTTGTCGACCCAGCCCTAACTCTAGACGGCCTGTACAGGATGTACCAGCTGAACCGGGGGCACTAAATGTTCCTCAAAGGGAAGAGAATCGTCCTTGGCGTGACGGGGGGGATTGCTGCCTATAAGGCAGTTTACCTCCTGCGCCTCCTGCAGAAAGCAGGCTCAGAGGTGAACGTCATCATGACAGAAGCGGCAACGCATTTTGTCGGGCCGCTCACGTTTCAATCCCTCTCGCGTCGCCCTGTGGCTATCGACATGTTCCAGCTGCATAAGGACATGGATATCGCCCATGTGTCTTTTGCCCATTGGGCTGACGCGATTGTCATCGCACCGGCCACAGCCAACACCATCGCCAAGCTCGCTATGGGACTAGCCGACAATCTGCTCACAAGCACAGTGCTTGACGCCACCTGTCCCGTGGTGGTAGCACCGGCTATGGAAAGCAACATGTGGTCTAATCCAGCCACAGCTGAGAACATAGAGCGGCTCAGGAGGCGCGGGTTTTTCATCGTGGGGCCAGAGGCCGGGGAGTTGGCTTCCGGTGGCGCCGGCTTGGGCCGAATGGCAGAACCCGAGGCGGTCTTGGGGTGCGTGCGCTATGCTCTCTCTCGCGATGGCGTTCTGCGTGGCAGGAGCGTGGTTGTAACTGCTGGCCCGACGCGAGAGGCCATAGATCCGGTGCGTTTCATCAGCAACCGCTCTTCCGGCAAGATGGGGTACGCGTTAGCGCAGGCCGCGCTTGACCTTGGTGCGGACGTCACTTTGGTGAGCGGCCCAGTTCACCTTGCCGCGCCTTACGGTGTACAGCTGGTCGCCGTTGAAACCGTTGCGCAGATGCAGCAAGCGGTGCTGGAGGCTATACAGGCAGCCGATGCATTGATCATGGCAGCGGCGCCAGTGGACTACCGCGCTGAGCACACATACCCCCAAAAAGTAAAAAAGGAGGAAACCGGGGATACTTGGCAGTTGCGCCTCGTGCGCAACCCAGACATTTTGTCTGCAGTGGCACTGGCGCGCCCGAGCCGGCTGAAGGTTCTTGTTGGTTTCGCCGCAGAGACGGAAGAGCTAGTCGCAAATGCCCTGCTGAAGCTTGAGCGCAAGGGGCTCGACCTAATCGTGGCCAACGACGTATCGGCAAGGGATGCTGGCTTCGGGGTCGACACAAATCGCGTTGTCCTGATCGACCGCAGGGGTGGGGTGGAAAGCTGGCCGCTGCTCAGCAAAGAGGAGGTGGCGATGCGCCTCATGCAGCGGGTGGCTGAACTCCTTTTACGGGGTGAATGATGGTTGCAGATGTGGAGCCGCGAGGAAGACTAACGCAAGTGGACGGCCTTCTCGTTGGTCACTGGACGGATACGGAAGGCATTACCGGGTGCACCGTCGTCCTCTGCGAGGAGCCGTTCGTATGCGCCGCAGATGTGCGCGGTGGGGCCCCAGGGACGCGAGAGACAGATTTGCTTGCGCCAGGGCGGCTTGTGGAACGCGTAGATGCGATCGTCCTGGCTGGCGGCAGCGCTTATGGCCTGGCCGCTGCAGATGGAGTTGTCGCATGGCTGCGCGATCAGGGCCGGGGGTTTCCGACCAAGGCGGGGCCTGTGCCCATAGTTCCCGCAGCTATTATCTACGACCTATGGCTCGGCAAGCCCAGTTGGCCGGGGGCTCAGGCAGGCTACTTCGCTGCCGCATCGGCCAGCGCTGACTTCACCTGCGGATCGGTTGGTGCAGGCACAGGTGCCACGGTTGGCAAGTTTCTGGGAGAGGAGCGCGCCACAAAGGCTGGAGTTGGCACTGCCTGCCTCGCAGGAGTAGGAGGGCTTGTTGTGGGCGCGCTGGCGGTGGTCAACGCGCTCGGCAACGTTGTCGAGCCCGAGTCGGGCAGAGTCGTCGCCGGTGCAAGGCTGGAGGATGGCACATTCGCTTCCGCGCGGCTCTTGTACACCATTGAGCGAGGGTGGAGCCATTCCATGAACACCACCCTTGTTGTCGTCGGCACGAATGCCGCGCTATCCCGGTCGGAAGCATATCGCGTCGCGCAGATGGCTCAGGACGGCCTGGCCCTGGCAGTGCGCCCCGCCCATACCCTGTATGACGGGGACACGACCTTCTGCGTGGCCACGGGCAAACTGCAGGCGGACCCAAATCTGGTTGGCATTATGGCGGTCGAGGTGGTTGCTGCGGCGATTGTCCACGCCGCCTCGAGCGCAGGAAGCTTGGGGGGCATCCCAGCGGCACGCGACGTGCGTGGGGTGCAGCCAGCGTGAGTGGGGAGGTGGCAGCCCTTGGGTGTGCTTTCTTCTGGGCCCTTTCGAGCGCATTGGTGCGCATCGTTGCAGAGGCGACACCAAGCCTGGCACTTAACTGTGCCCGATCCGCAATTGGAGCGGTGCTCAACATTATCGTGCTGGCAGGTTTCACGCGCAGCAGCTCTCTGTATATCCCGAGCTGGCGCAGTCTGGCTTGCCTGTTGCTGAACCTCTCCATTGGCATCGTGATCGGCGACAGCCTCTACTATTCGAGCATGAGGTTGATTGGAGTGGCTCGCAGCCTCACGATCTCGGCATCTTACCCGCTCCTCACCGCCTTGCTGTCGTGGCCACTGCTGGGAGAGCGCATAAGCCCAACGGGCCGGGCTGGGTTCGTCCTGTGCATCGGCGGCATCGTGCTTGTGGCTCGCTCAGCATCTCCTAGAGAACTGCCAGCTGCAGGCCGGCGCGGCGTGCGCGGGGCACTCCTTGCCGGGGCAGCCGCCATCTGCTGGTCAGTCGGGACTGTGGCTCTGAGAGCCGGAAGCACGGGGCTGAACGTCTTTGCAGTAAACGCGCTGCGCCTCACTGGGGTAGCGCTCCTGGCCGGCTTGCTTGCTGCCAGCCGGAATGAGTTGGGCAGCCTGCGCTCTCTGCGCGCGCGGCATTTTCTAGTGCTTGTTAGTTCCTCGCTCACGGGGGCGCTCGCTGGGGCTTCTCTCTATGTGCGAGCGGTGCAACTGGCCGGGGCTGGCAAGGCAGCGCTGTTAGCTTCCACGGCCCCGCTCTTCAGCGTGCCACTTGCGATCCTCAGTGGCGAGCGCGTTAACGCACAGCTTTTGGCCGGCATGGTCGCTGCTATCGCTGGCATGGCACTCGTTTTGTGACGCAGCCGCCTGGCTCGTGGCGATATGCCAATTCAGGAGGTTACCTATGAACCGGGCACAAAGGATTGCCCTCGTGGCAGCTGTGTTGGTGGCCTTATCTGGTATGTTCTCCTGCGCGGGGGCGCTCAGCCTGGCGGGCATCATGGGGCTAGCTCCAGGCGAAGCTGTGGCCGTGGTGCGCGTGGAAGGCGTAATTAGCTCAAGTGCTGATGCCTTGGCCGCCTTCGCGTCAGGTACCACCGACGAACAGGTGAAACAAGGTCTACGCAGGGCTGAAGAAGATCCCGCTGTGAAGTCCATCTTGCTTTATATCAATAGCCCTGGAGGCAGCGTTGTCGCTTCCGACGAGATCTATCGAGCTGTCAGAGCAGCTCGGAAGCCTGTCGTTGCGTTCCTTGGAGAGACAGCTGCATCTGGCGGGTATTACGTTGCCTGCGGAGCAGACTGGATCGTCGCGCACCCCGGTTCTCTTACCGGCAGCATCGGCGTTATCGTTGAGCTGATTGATGCGCACGTCCTGCTGCAGAAACTGGGCGTCACTGTAGAAGTGGTGAAGAGCGGTCCTGCGAAGGACATGGGCAGCTTTGCAAGACCCCTCACGCCGGAGGAGCGGTCGTACCTTGAGGCCGTTGTCGAAGACGCCTTTTCCGAGTTCGTCTCCGTGGTCGCAGCAGGGCGCGGCATGCCTGAAGAGCAAGTGCGTCGCCTAGCTGATGGGCGAGTGATGAGCGGAGCGCAAGCTGTGAGGCTTGGGCTGGCCGACGAAGAAGGCTCGCTCGAAGATGCGGTCGCACGGGCAGCCAGGATGGGCGGCATTGCTGGGCAACCGCGGGTTGTCGATAAGACTGCCCGCCCCGCATTCTGGGAGCTGCTAACGCAACTGAGCAGGGGCCTGCAGCCACTCTCAGGCGCCAGGTGGGCACGCCTGGAATACAGGGCTTGCTTCTAACCCGCTCAGCGCTTCAGGTTCTGCCGGCTCCGTGCGGCGCCGAGCACCTGCCGGGCGCGGCGGGCCAGCTCGTCAAGGCGGTTCAGAGCTGCGAGCGGTGTCATGCCCTCCACATCGAGCTGAGCCAGTTCTTGGATAAGGGGATCCTGAGGGCTGAACAGGCCCAATTGGCGGGCCAGCACGGGCTGCGAGGGAGCCGACACAGGCATGCGCTGCTGTGCCTCCAGGTGGGCCAGAATCTCCCGGGCCCGTGCCACCACCACAGCCGGAATGCCGGCAAGCTGCGCTACATGCACTCCATAAGAGCGATCGGAGCTGCCCCGCACGATCTGGTAGAGGAAGAAAATGCCCTGTTCGTTTTCGGCAACAGCGACGGTGTAGTTGCGCGCTCGCGGCAGGTACTGCTCAAGATCAGCAAGTTCGTGGTAATGCGTGGCAAAGAGCGCCCGGCACCCGAGGGCAGGGCTGTTGTGTAAATGCTCCACGACCGCCCGAGCAATGGCCATGCCATCGAATGTGCTTGTGCCGCGCCCAATTTCATCCAGCACCACGAGACTTCTAGGTGTCGCCTGACGCAGGATGGTCGCTGTTTCGATCATCTCGACCATGAAAGTGCTCTGCCCAGAGGATAGCTCATCCCTTGCGCCGATGCGGGTGAAAATTCGGTCCACGATGCCAATCCTGGCTTCGTCCGCCGGTACGAAGCTGCCCATTTGAGCCATGATGACGATGAGCGCAACCTGCCGCAGGTAAGTTGACTTCCCGGCCATGTTGGGCCCGGTGATTACAAGGATTTGCTCTTCCTCGCAGTTCATTCTGGTGTCATTGGGGACGAAACTCCGGCCCTGGCGCGCTAGGCTGACCTCGACGACCGGGTGGCGCCCACGCTTGATCTCTATAATGCTGCTGGACTCGATTGTGGGCCGGCAGTATCGCTGGCGCTTGGCAACCTCAGCGAGGGCGCAGTCGACATCCAGCACTGCCAGCTCACCAGCCAGGCGTTGCAAGCGCGGCAACCACGGCTCAAGTTGGGATAGGAGCTGTTGCCACAGCTCTTGCTCCAAAGCCACACGGCGCTCCTGCGCGCCGTAAATGTGGGCCTCCAGTTCCTTAAGTGGCTTGTACTGGTACCTTTCAGCGTTCGCAAGCGTCTGCCTGGCGATGTAGTCCGCCGGCACCCGCTCCGCCTGGGACCTGGGCACTTCTATGTAGTAGCCAAAAACGCTATTGTGGCCGAGGCGGAGGCTGCGAATGCCGGTGCGTTCTCTCTCCTGCCGCTCCAGCTCAGCCAGCAGCTGGTGGCCGCCTTCGACAAGGTCAAGGAGCTCGTCCAGCTGCTGGCTGTAGCCGCGCCGGAAAATCCCAGCCTGGCGCGCATCTGCGGGTGGTTCCTCCACAAGCGCCGAATCGATCAGCTCAGCAACGGCCAAACAGGGATCCAGCGCACGTAACTCGCGCAGCTCACCGACACAGACCTCGCTCCGCGCACACAGGATCTCAGCTATCCTCTGTACGCGCCGCAGTGCCGCGGCAAGAGCCACAAGTTGCCTTGGAGCAATGGTGCGCTGCCGCAGCCTTGCCGCCAGCCGCTCAAGATCCGTCATGCCTCGCAAGGCGTCGAGTAGCTGGCTGCGCAAGGTGTCCTGTTGGTGCAGGGCTTCCACAGCGTCCAGACGTTCTTCAACTAACTCCGCAACCGTCAAAGGGCGCAGCAAGCGCTCTCGAAGGAGCCTCGCCCCCATTGGCGTCTGCGTGCAATCCAGGATGTCAAGGAGGGATAGGCCACTCGGATGGGGCAAGAGGTCTAACGCTCGTTGCGCAGCCTCATCAAGGTACAGGAAGCGCCTTTCTTCCTCAACGCGGAGCGAATCTAGGGTCGAGAGCGCCGCCGGGCAAGTCCGCTCCACGTAGTGCACAATCATTGCGGCCGCCACCGCCGCCTCTGGCCGGCCATCGAGGCCAAATGAGCTCAAGCTGGCAACCCCAAAGTGCCTGAGCAAGAGCTCTTGGGCCCTCTCTGGGCTAAACCGCCACCCTTCGAGCAGCGTCACGGGAACTGCAGCGCCCTCAGCGGCCCGCTTGCTCGTCGGGTCGGAATCGAGGACAAGCACCTCCGCAGGGCGCAATCGCGCCAGGGCGGCCACCAGCACCGAGAACTCGGCTGGCTGCTCCTCCGCAGCAAAGCGCCCAGTGCTGATATCGGCATAGGCAAGTGCACCGCGTTCCGCTGAACAGGTCAAAGCAAGCAGGTGGTTTGGCCTGCTCGGGTCGAGCAAGCTCTCCTCCGCGATGGTGCCGGGGGTGATCACTCTCGTTACCCTGCGGTCCATGAGCCCAGCGCTTGCTGGCTCTACCTGTTCCGCAATTGCCACTTTGTAGCCAGCGCGAAGGAGTTTGGCGATGTAGCTCTCAGCTGCGTGATACGGCACTCCAGCCATCGGCACCCGCTCACCCTTAGAAACGGGGCGCGACGTCAAAACAATGCCGCACACCTCAGCAACAACGCGCGCATCCTCGTCGAATGCCTCGTAGAAATCCCCGAGCCGGAAAAGGAGAATAGCCTCCGGATGTGCGCGCTTCAGCTCCAGGTACTGACGGCGCATGGGCGTCGACATAGCAGTTATTCTAGGGCGCCCTCACAGGCACTGGCAATGTGCCGCCGGCCAGGGATTGTGTCTGGCTTCACAAACCCAGTTGCAGTGAGTTGGGCTGGGGTTGTATCATGCCCCCGGTCCGAGCCGGCCAACAGGGCTGGCGATCATGCCAATTTGCGGAGTCAAATCATGCTTGAGGCCTTGAGGAACCCGCGGGGGATCGCGATCATTGGCGCATCTCGAGAGGAAGGCAAACTGGGCCATGCGGTCCTGCGCTCGCTGATCGAATCCGGCTACCGTGGCAGAATCTATCCCGTGAACCCGAACGCGGATTACATCTTGGGGCATAAGGCCTACCCCTCAGTGCTGGACTGCCCTGGGGAGGTGGACCTTGCGGTCATACTTATCCCTGCACGGCTTGTTGCTGCGGCCCTAGAGGAGTGTGGGCGAAAGGGCACCAAGGCCGCCGTCGTCATAAGTGCTGGATTTCGTGAGGTGGGTGCTGAAGGGCTACGCCTGGAGCAGCAGCTACTGGAAATTGCCCGCCAGTACGGGATAAGGCTTGTGGGCCCCAACTGCCTTGGCTACCTTGATACGCTCGTGCCGTTTAACGTCTCGTTTGCCCCCATGATGCCGCGTCGAGGCGCTATTGCGTTCATGTCTCAATCTGGTGCGATTGCCTCGTCGATTCTCGACATGGCGGAGAAGCGGGGGCTGGGCCTCTCGAGGTTCGTGAGCCTTGGCAACAAAGCGGATCTCAATGAGACAGACTTTCTCCTCGATTGGGCCGACGATGGGGAAACGCACGTGATCATGGCCTATCTGGAAGATGTGAAGGACGGCCAACGGTTTTTGCAGGCAGCAAGGCGTGTCACCCGAGTCAAGCCCGTAGTCACAATCAAGTCGGGGAGCACGTCCGCTGGCACTAAGGCCGTCTCCTCGCACACTGGTGCCCTCGCTGGTTCGGAGGC
>JAPWUW010000154.1 GCA_028275325.1 Anaerolineae bacterium
TTGGCGCGGTCGATGGCCAGCGCCTCCGTCCGGTTCAGTACGAGCACGTTCTTGGTGGAGAGGAAAAAGGCTGGGTCTCGCGGGACGCCGACGGGCGTGCAGGCGAGCTGCCCGATATCTTTCACGAGCCCGGAGACGTAAAAGGGCATCCCGCACCCCGAGTAGGAGATGAGCTCGCTGCGCTCGACGATCGTGATCTGCGCCCCAGGGTCGCGGCGCCTCGCCCTGGCCGCCGCCTTTGGCCCTGTGGCCACCCCGCCGATAATGACGATCCTGCAGGTGGACATAAGCCCTCCCTTTCATCCGGTCCTCGGGATGCGCGGATTATAGCGCCAACGTGCTTGCAGCGCATGTGCTACCAGAGGGGTAATGCTTGCCGGCTGGCGAACGGGCCGTGGCGCGAGGCCGTGCGCAGCGCTCGTCGCAGGTGCCGCCCCGGCCTGCGCGCAGCGGGAGTGCCTGGTAGCACTTGCCGAGCGCGCGGGTTTGGGGGAAACTCAAGCGCGAGCTCAATGCGGGTGATGGCATGTGATGCAAAGTTCCAAGGGGGATGAGCGCGGGCCGGCCCGGGAGGGATCGCCGCCGCATGCGGAGATCGTCATCGTCGGCACTGAGATCGTCATGGGGCGCATCCAGGACACGAACTCCTCCTGGCTTGCAGCAAGGCTTGCTCAGCTTGGCTTTTTCATCGACCGCATCACAGCTGTGCCGGACAGGGCTGCTCAGCTTGAGGCCACGCTGAGAGAGGCGCTGGCGCGGGCGCCGGATGTGCTCATTGTGGCGGGTGGCATGGGTCCTACAGAGGACGACATCACTGTGGCCTGTGTGGCGCGCGTGCTCGGGTTGCCGCTTGTCCTTCATGAGCCCACAGTTGAACACCTCGTGAGGCGGCGGAACCTGCCAGATCGCTCTCACCTCAGCCCAGGTGCCCTCAAGATGGCGACAGTTCCCCAGGGGTCGTTGGTTGGGCAGAACCCTGCTGGCTCTGCTCCCGCCCTTGAGCTGCACGCAGGCCGCACAGCCCTTTTCGTTTTGCCCGGGCCACCCAAGGAGCTCGCTGCGACGTTCGAGGCGCATGTGCTGCCAGCCCTGGGCAGAAGCGCTCAGCGGCGCACCTGCAGCGTGCGGGTGGCTGTGCAGATGCACGAATCGGAGGTGGCGCCGCTGATGGAAAAGATCAGCCACGAGCGCAAGGGGGTTTACCTTAAGGCGCTCGTGTCGCTCTGGGGCGCTGAGGGCTACTTGCCTGTGGATATAGTTGCCGCAAGCGACAACGAGGAGCACGCCAGGGCTCTGGTGCAGCAGGTGCTGCAGGAGTTCACTCGCATGGTGGAGGCCGCGGGCCGGCACTGGCGCCTGCTGGAGGAAGAGCCTTCAGGTTCTTGACAAAGCCGTGTTGAGGGAAGCGATGACCAAGATAGCGATCGTGACGGATACCAGCTGCGACCTGCCGGCCGCATTGCTTGCCAGGCTCAACGTGACAACGGTGCCCCTTGTCGTCCGCTTTGGGGAGAGGACATTCCTCGATACCGAGCTCTCCAGGGAGGAGTTCTGGCGCCTGGCTGAGAAGGTGTTGCCAAGCACGAGCGGCGCCTCTCTGGGGTACTTCGTGAGCGCATTTCAGAAGCTGGTCGACCAGGGCTACCACGTGCTCTGCCTCACGCTCACCAGCCGGCACAGCACTGTCCATAACTCCGCGCACACGGCCGCGCGGGAGTTCCCGGGCAAGGTGACTGTGGTGGATTCCCAGAGCCTCTCCTACGGGCTCGGCTGGCAGGTGCTTGCAGCAGCGGAAGCAGCGGCCAAAGGGCTGCCACTTGAGGAGATCCTGAAGATCATCGAAAACGTCCGCTCGCGCATCACCATCCAGATGGTGCTGGACACATTGAGCTTTCTGCGGCGGGGTGGCCGTGCCGACCATTTCATCTCGCTTATCGAAAAGGCCACGCGCACCCTGAACATCAAGCCCATTCTTGGGCTGAGCGCCGGGGAGCTGCGGCTAATCTCGCTCAGCCGCACCTGGGAGCAGGCGCTCCGGCGCATCCTGAATGACTTCGCACAGCGAGCCCCTTTTGAGGCCATTGCCATTGGCCACACGCAGCGGCAAGAGCGCGCGGAGCGCTTTGCCCAGGAGCTGGCGCGGGCAGTGGGCTTCCCGGTGGAGCAGGTGGCCATCTTTGAGCCCAGCGTGGCAGTTGCAAGCCACAGCGGCCCGGGGCTGATGGCCGCACTCGGGCTGAGCAAGGCCTGAGCTGGGCCGCATCAACCACGCGCCGACGGGCCTTGGGTGCTTTTGCCTGCGCCGTGTGGCCGATTTGGTGCGTGGCGGGCGGTAATATACTATGATTTCGCTATAAGGAAGCGAGCGAATGTGGCATTATCGCCCCTGGGATGGTCGTTCCCCAGTGCGTTGGAGCTCTGAGGGAGGGATTGCACGATGAGGCTCACGACAAGGACCAGATATGCTGTGCGCAGCATGATTGATATTGCCCTTGCGCAGGCAGATCGGCCGATTACGCGCGATGAGATCGCAGAGAGGCAGGAAATTTCGCCGCTGTATCTCTCGCACATACTGTTGCGGCTCGGCAAAGCCGGGCTCATCAGCAGTGCCAAGGGCCCAGGTGGTGGCTACCGGCTGCTGCGCTCCCCCGAGGAGATTCGCATCGCGGATATCGTGCGGGCTGTGGGCGAGCCGATTGACCTTGTCTGGTGCACGGGGCGCGAGCGCAAGAGGCAATGCGAGCGCATTGATACCTGTGCGGCGCACTTGCTGTGGGTGCGGCTTGCCGAGTGTGTCCGGCAGACTCTTGAGAGCGTGACCCTCGCGCAGCTGTGCGACGAGGCCAAGCGGCTCATGGCGGAGAAAGAGAAGGCAAGTCAGGCTGAAACATAGGGAGCGAGCCTTGCCCAAGGAAGAGCAGGAGCTGCGCATTATCCCCGTTGGTGGGCTGGGCGAAATAGGCAAGAACATGATGGCCTTCGAGTACGGTGAGGATCTGCTCATCGTCGATTGCGGCGTCATGTTCCCAGAAAGCGATATGCTCGGCGTAGACCTGGTGCTGCCGGATTTTGGCTACCTTCTCCCCAAGGCGGAGCGAGTGCGCGCCATTATCCTGACGCATGGCCACGAGGATCATATCGGCGGGTTGCCCTATCTCCTGGCGCACGTGCGCGCCCCCGTATATGGCAGCGACCTCACTCTGGGCCTGGCGAACGTGCGCCTCAAGGAACACGGCATGGCCTCCGCCACAACGATGCACCCCGTCTCCAGCGGGGATAGGTTGCGGCTGGGCCCCTTTGACGTGGAGTTTTTCAGCGTGAACCACAGCATTCCGGAGGGGCTGGGGCTTGCCATCCGGACACCAGTTGGGCTTGTGGTGCACAGCGGGGATTTCAAGTTCGACTACACGCCCGTGCGCGGCAGGGGGACGGACTTCGCCAAGCTGGCGGCGCTCGGCGGGGAGGGCGTGCACGTGCTGCTTGCCGATAGCACCAATGCCGATGTGCCGGGCTTCACGCCTTCGGAGCGGGTGGTGAGCGAGGCGCTTGACAAAGTCTTTCGCGAGGCGCCGGGGCGGGTGATAGTCGTCACCTTCGCGAGTTTGATCTCGCGCATTCAGCAGGTGATAGACATCTCGCTCGCCCATGGGCGCAAGGTGGCGATCACCGGCTACAGCATGGAGAAAAACACCGAGATTGCGCGCGAGCTTGGCTACCTTACGGTGCCAGATGGCGCTCTCGTCCCCATCACGGAGATTGCGCGCCTGCCGGATAACCAGGTGACGATCCTGGCGACGGGCAGCCAGGGAGAGCCGGCGGCGGCGCTGGCGCGCATGGCCGCTGGCCGGCACCCGCAGGTGAGCTTGCGCCCGGGCGACACCGTCGTGCTCTCGGCGCGGCCTATCCCGGGGAATGAGGAGCTCGTCAACCGGACGATCAACAAGCTGTTCCAGCGGGGCGCAAACGTCATTACGGATCAGGTGCTGCCTGTTCACGTTTCGGGGCATGCTGGCCAGGAGGAAGAGAAGCTGCTCATCAGCTTGCTTCGGCCGCGCTACTTTGTCCCCATCCATGGCGAGCTGCGGCACTTGCACATGCACGCCCGCCTGGCGCAGGAGATGGGCATCCCCCGGGAGAACATCTTTGTCGTCGAGAACGGTTATGTGCTGCACTTCACCAGGGAACGGGCCTGGGTAGGGGAAAGGCTGCCGGGCGGCTACGTCTTCGTCGATGGCACTGGCGTGGGGGACATTGGCCCCACCGTCATGAAGGAACGTGCCGCCCTGGCAGAGGCCGGCGTGGTGGCCGTGGCCGTGCTCATGGAGCAGCGCACCGGCCAGGTCATCGGCGAGCCGGAGATCGCCTCCCGCGGGTTCATCTACCAGCCCGAGTTTGGCAGCATTCTCGAGAACGCAGCCAAAGTCCTTCTCGAGGATCTGAGGCAGTCGCGGCCAATGGGCCGCGGTGCGATCGCCAACCGGATTCGCTCCTGCCTGGCGCGCTACTTCAACGAGCAGACCGGCCGTAACCCCGTGATACTCCCCCTTGTCCTGACCTGCCCGGCATAGCGCCCCAGGGCGGTCGCATTTCAACTTGGCGGCAAACTGGGCGCCGTGCGCCCCAATCCTTTGGATCGGTCTCTCTTGGTGGCCGCCTGGATAAACAACATGCGCTCTGGCCTGGCTGCCAGCAGCGTCTCATCGTGTGGCGCAAAGAGTCGCTTGATGGAGTGGCATCGAGTGTTCCCCTTTCGAGGGAGCACTCGCGAACCTGCCACGATGATGAGCGTCAGACCGCAGGGTGGGCAGGTGGGAGAGGCAAGTTGCTCGATGGCCGCACCAGCGGCCCAACGTGTGCTGGCACCAGGTAAGGAAAGCTTGCTGCCAGTAGGCTCGACTCCCCCAAATCGCCACCGGGAGAGAATGGGCCGCTGGATGGGTTCATGGCTTGCAGTGCTGAACATTTGTTCGTAGAATGGAGCTTATGGCGAGCCGGTTGTCTTCCCTGGATGAGAAGCTCGAGTTGCTCATCGAGGCGGCGTGCGACGAGGCGAGCCCGGGCGAGGAGCGGCTGGTGCGCCGGCTTGATCTCAGCGATGCGATCTACCATGCGGCGGCAGGTGGCCGGCGCGTGCCGATCCTCAAGGTCTTGCTGAGCAACGCCTGTCAGAACGACTGCGCATACTGCGCTATCAGGGCGAGCGCCAGTGTCCCCCGTTGCACGCTTCGCCCGGAGGAGCTTGCGGCCGCCTTTGCGTCCATGGTTCAGCGGGGCCAGGTGAGGGGGCTCTTCCTGAGCTCTGGCCTGTGTGGGGACGCTCGGCGCACAATGGACAAGCTCCTGGCCACGGCGGAGCTCGTGCGCAAGCGGTACCTTTTCCGCGGCTACGTTCACCTCAAGCTGCTGCCGGGTGCGACGGCGGATCAGGTGGAGCAGGCGGCGCGCCTTGCGGATAGGATTTCCGTGAACCTGGAGGCGCCGAGCCCAGACCGCTTGGCCTCCATCGCCCCGCAGAAGGATCTTGGGGCGCTCCTTTCGCTGCTTGAGGAGGCGGCGAGGCTTTCGCGGGCCGGCAAAGGGCTAGCGCCCGCTGGCCCGACGACGCAGTTCGTGGCCGGCGCTGCCCACGAGCCAGATCGAGAGCTGCTGCAAGCCGCTGATATGCTGTACCGCAAGCTGCGCCTGGAGCGGGTGTATTACAGCGGCTTTCGCCCCGTGCCTGGGACGCCGCTTGCGCAAGCCCCGGCGCTGCCAGAGTGGCGGCAGCAGCGCCTCTACGAGGCGGACTTTCTCCTGCGAGACTATGGCTTCCGCTGGGATGAGTTGCCTTTCGACGAGGAGGGCAACCTCCCGCGCGCTGCCGACCCGAAGCTTGCGTGGGCGCTTGCACACCGGGAGCTATTCCCCCTTGAGCTCAACAAGGCCACGCGCGCACAGCTTCTGCGCGTTCCGGGCATAGGGCCGCGCAGTGCGGAGCGAATCCTGCGGCTGAGGCGGCATTCGCCACTGCGGGATGTGTCGCAGCTGCAGGCCTGTGGGATCCGCGTGGAGCGCTGTGCACCCTTTGTGCTTCTGGACGGGCGCCGGCCTTCGGCGCAGTTGCCCCTCTTCGCGCCAGACGCCTGAAGGGGCACTTGGCCTCTTCCTCTGGGGCCTGCGGCGGGCTTATCAGTTGGCTCCTGCAGGCGTTCGTTGGCGGGAGGCGTTTCCTGTGCTGCTTGCAGTTCGTGTCGCTGCCAGCGTGTTAGTTCTGGAGGTGTTCCTACCCGCCCACCCCCA
>JAPWUW010000156.1 GCA_028275325.1 Anaerolineae bacterium
ATGCGCGCTGTCGTCGTGCGCGGGCCAGGGGACTACGGCGTGGAGGAAGTGCCGGAGCCGGACTACGGCGATTACGAGGCGCTGGTGCGCATCAGCCATTGCGGCATCTGCACGGGAACCGACCTGCACATAGTGGCAGGCACTTTCCCCTGGGCTGCGCCTTACCCGACCATCCTCGGCCACGAATCCATCGGCACCGTGATCGCCTGCGGGCGCAAGGTGCGCCACCTGCGCGAGGGCGATCTTGTCCTGAGGCCCAGCGCCAAGCCAAAGGGCGCCTTCAGCGTCACTTACGGCGGCATGGCCGAGCTTGGCGTCGTCACGGACGTGCAGTCGCTCCTTGAGGATACGCCCGGGGGGAAGCGTGGCCCCGCAGGCATGGCTCTTTCCCAACAGGTGGTGCCGGCCGATTTTGACCGGGAGGCGGTGGGGATCTTCATCACTTTCAAGGAAACCCTTTCCTGGGCGCAGGATTTCGGCATCGGGCCTGGCGCACGGGTGGCCATTCTCGGCACTGGCGGCGTAGGCCTGTGTTTTGTGCGCGTCTGCAAGCTGCTCGGCGCGGAGCTCGTCATCGCCTGCGGCAGGCGCGAGACAGCTCTTGCGCGCGCAAGGCAGATGGGCGCCGATGTGGCCCTGAACGTTCAGGAGGTGGACCTGCGCAGCGCCATCCGGCAGGCCACAGCTGGCCTGGGCTGTACCCACGCGGTGGAGGCGGTTGGCGATAACGAGCTGCTGCAGGAGTGCCTGGCGCTCATTTGCCCTGGCGGCAGGGTGGGCCAGTACGGCGTGCCAGCCGAGCGGCGCGCCAGCCTGGATTGGTCTCTCGCGCCGCATGCTTTCTCGCTGCATTTCATCTCGCCGCAAGAGCACCGGGTGCACCGGCAGGCCCTGGAGTGGGTGCGCCTCGGGTTCTTCTCCCCCCGCAGCCTGCTCGATGCCGTCCTGCCCATGAGCGCTGTGCGCGAGGCCTTTGCGCTCTTGGAGAGCAAGCAGGCCATTCGCGTCGCGCTTTCCATCGGCTGACCCTCACGGCTGCGCGGTTTGGCTTGAACTCGAAGGAAGGGAGGTCACCATGGCCATTCAGACGGAAGCGATTGTCTTCACCGCGCCGGGTCAAGTGGCGGTGCAGCCTGTCCTCTTGCCAGAGCCGGGCCCAGGGGAAGTCGGCGTGCGCACAGTGTATTCGGGCGTGAGCCTGGGCACGGAGCGGCACAACCTGCTTGGCACATACAACCTCGGCGGCAAGGGCCGCATGGCCGACCGAGTGCAGGAAGTATACCCGTTCCTCTCCGGCTACCAGAAAAGCGGCATCGTGGATCGGGTGGGGAGCGAGGTGCGCTCCCTCAAGCCAGGGGATCGCGTCATGCTCTCGCGCACGCGCCTCCTCGACAAGGAGCTCGAGGAGCACAGCTGGTGCGGACACACGGGCTATTCGGTCGTGCCCGAGAAGGAAGCCTGGCTCCTGCCGGATGGGGCGGATCTTGAGGAAGCCGCCCTGTTCGTCATGGCCGGCGTCGGCCTGCACGGCACCCGCCTTTCGGGCATCCGGGCCGGGGACGTGGTGGCGATCTTTGGTCAGGGCATGATCGGCCAGATGTTCGCCCAGGCTGCTCGCCTGCGCGGCGCCCGCACCCTCGCGTGCGACCTCATAGAGAGGCGCGTCGCTGCCTCCAGCCTCTACAGCGCCGACCTTGCCGTGAACGCGGCAAAGGAGGACTTTGCCACCGCCGTGCGGCGGGAGGCGCCGGGCGGCGCAGACGTGGTGGCCGATACAACGGGCATCGCCAGAATGTTTCCCCAGTGTCTGGACATTGTCCGCAGCGAGGGGAAGATCGTGCTGCAAGGTTACTACCCCGACCCGATTGTGATTGATTTCCACGCAGCGCACTCCAAGCGCGTGGCCGTCTTCTTCCCCTGCGCCTGGGATGACCCGGGCCAGATCGCGCAGCTCTTGGGCGAGAAGAAGCTTGCCATCAAGCCCCTGATCACGCACCGGCTCTCATACCGGCAGGCGCCTGAGGCCTACCGGCTCATTCTGGAGCATCCAGAGGAAGTCATCTCCATGGTCTTCCACTGGGAGGAGTAGAGGCGGGCGGCCAGGCGGCAGGCTCCAGGCGTTGGCGTGCGCCGGGCCCTTTTGCTAGAATCGCGCGCGCAGATTGGATGGGGGAGTGCCATATGCAGCTTGAGGCCTTGATTCGCAACGTGCCGGATTTTCCCGTGCCCGGCATTCTCTTTCGCGATATAACCACCCTCATCAAGGACGCACAGGCGTTTCGCCAGGCCATAGATTCCCTCGCGGCGCTTTTCAGCGACCGGCGTATAGATAAGGTGGCGGGGGTGGAGGCAAGGGGGTGGATCTTCGCCGCGCCGCTTGCCTACAAATTTGGCGCCGGCATGGTGCTCATCCGCAAGCCGGATAAGCTCCCCGCCGCGAAGGTGAGCTGCGAGTACCAGCTCGAGTACGGCACAAACTGCGTCGAGATGCACGCCGATTCCATCGCGCCAGGGGAGAACGTCCTGCTTGTGGACGACCTGCTTGCCACTGGCGGGACGGCCCGCGCCTCGATCCAGCTCATCGAGCGCCTGGGCGGCAAGGTGGTTGGGGTCGGCTTCCTGATTGAGCTTGTGGATTTGCGCGGCCGGGAGCAGCTGCAGGGTTACGACGTGCGCTCCGTCATCAGGTTCGAGGGCGGCTAGAGCGGCACTCGCTCGCCCGGCGCGGGCACCATCACAGGGCCAAGCCCGCGCTCGCGCAAGCCCTCGGCCAGGGCGGTGATGGCCTCTTCCTCGCCGTGCACCAGGAAAATACCCTGCAGGTTGCCGGAGCGGGCCACCGCTTCGGCATACGAGAGGAGGCCCGTCCGATCTGCATGGGCGCTGTAGCCGGCAATGCTCTCCACGCGGGCCCGGACGGGGTATTCCTCATCGAAGATGCGCACGGCCTGGGCACCGTCGAGGATGCGCCTGCCAAGGGTATGCTGCGCCTGGTAGCCGACGAAGAGGATCGTATTGCGCTCATCGCCGATGTTGTGCTTCAGGTGATGCAGTATGCGCCCGCCCTCGGCCATCCCCGAGGCGCTGATGATGATGGCTGGCTCGCGCAAGAAGTTGAGCTCCTTTGAATCCTCGACGGAACGCACATAGCGGACGTGGTTGTGCCCGAGCGGGCCATAGCCATCGCGCTCCAGCAGCGAGCGCATCTGCTCGTCGTAGCACTCAGGGTGCAGCCGAAAGATCTCCGTGACGTCCACGGCCAGAGGGCTATCGACGAAAATGGGCAGCTTGGGGATGCGCCTCTCCTCTCGCAAGACGTACAGGTCATAGACGAGCTCCTGCGTGCGGCCCACAGCAAATGCCGGCACGATGAGCTTGCCGCCCCGCCTGTACGTCTCGTTCACCACCTGCTCCAGGCGCAGGCGGGCCTCCTCTGGGCTCTCGTTGTCGCGCGAGCCGTAGGTGCTCTCCAGGATGAGGTAATCCACGCCGGGTAGCAGCTCCGGATCGCGCACGATGGGCAGCTTCTCCCGGCCAAGATCGCCTGTGTAGCCAAGCGTCACGCGCCGCCCGTCCTCGCTGAGCGAGAGCCTGATCAACGCTGAGCCGAGGATATGGCCAGCATCGAGGAAAGAGAACTCCACGCCCGGCGCCACGGCGAAGGCGCGGTGATAGGCAACGCCCACGAAGTGCCTCATGCTGGCCTCAGCATCAGCCTGGGTGTAGAGCGGCTCAATGAGCGGCTGCCCGGCCTTGCGCTTTTTCTTGTTGAGATAGGCGGCATCCGCCTCCTGCAGATGTGCTGAATCCCGCAGCATGGCGGCGCACAGATCCCGCGTGGCGGCGGTGGCCCAGATGTGCCCGCCGAAACCGGCACGAACGAGCGTTGGCACGTTGCCGGCGTGGTCCATGTGGGCGTGCGTGAGGATGAGGGCATCCGCCTCCCGCCCCAGCTGCGCCATTTCCAGGTTGAGCCGGCGCGCCTCCTCCCGGCGGCCCTCATTCAGCCCGCAATCCAGAAGGACGCGCGCGCCGCCGACTGTCAACATGTGCAGGGAGCCGGTGACGCGCCGCGCCCCGCCAATAAACGCGATCTCCACGAGATTTTGCCTCTCCTTGCGGGCCCGCAGGCTGCTCTACACCCGCGGTTGCGGCACCCAATCATCGGGGATGGGCAGGCGCACCTCCTGCCCTTCCTGTGCTGACCTGTAGATGGCCATGACGAGCCGGAGCGTCTCCAGCCCTTCCTCCCCATTCACAAGGGGCTCTCGCCCTTCCCTTATGGCGGCCACAAAATCGGCGATCACCGGCACGTGCCCCTTGTGCCCGATGGCGCCCGGGTCGGAGTGGCCAGTGGGCAAACCAGCGCCAAGCTTCTCCTGCTCTTGCCCCTCAATGGCCCAGGTGGAGATCTCGCTGCCTTCCAGGATGGCGCTGCCGCGCTGCCCGTGCACTTCGAGCCGCTCGGGGAAGCCAGGGTAGAGCGCAGTCGATGCCTGAATTACGCCGAGCGCGCCGTTTTGAAACTCAATGAGGGCGTCGATCAGGTCCTCAACCTCGATGGCGTGGTAAGCGGTGCGCCGCCTGGCAAAGACGGAGCGCACGGGCCCGCCAACCCAGCGCAAGAGGTCGACCATGTGGATGCCCTGGTTGATGAGGGCGCCGCCGCCATCCATCTGCCAGGTGCCGTGCCAAGGGCTCTCGCTGTAGTACTTGGGCTCCCTGTACCACTTGACGTAAGCATCGCACTGGATTAGCCGGCCGAACTCCCCCGCCTGCACGGCACGCTGGATGCGCTGCACAGGCGCTGTGAAGCGCTTCTGAAAGACAACGCCGAGCTTGACGCCGCGCCTGGCAGCAGCCTCCACCAGCTCCCGCGCCGCTGGCAGGACTATATCTATGGGCTTTTCGACGAGGACATGCTTGCCGGCCTCTGCAGCCATGATGCCAAGCTGCGCATGCGTGCCGCTTGGCGTGCAGATGTGGACAGCATCGATATCCTCGCGCTGCAGCGCCACAGCGAGGTCCTTTTCCGCAGCCGCGCCGTACTGCTGCGCGAGCGCCCTGGCGCGCTCCTCAAAGGCATCGACAACGACCGTGAGCTGCGCTGCGGGCACTTCGGCTATAGCTGCCGCATGGATCCGCCCGATGAGCCCGCTGCCCACCACCGCAACCCTCACTTTGCTCGACGACATGCACCGAACCTCCTCGTTACTCTGGATGTGATCAGGACGTGGCCGCGCCACCCGCGCTTCAGGCCTTGCGGAAACGGCTGTCGCGCTCTAAGGTGAGCCGCAGGCCATCTTGTAGCTGCACCTGCGGCCGGTAGCCGAGCAACTGCCCGGCGAGGCTTATATCCGCCACGCTGCGGGAGACGCCAGCAGCCTGCGCGGCATTGTAGATCGGGCTCAGCCGCTTACCGACAACCGCCTCCACGTGCTCAAGGAGCTGGTTGATGCTGCACTCCTGCCCGCTGCCGACGTTTATCACCCTCCCGTTCAGGCCGTTGCGCAGCCCCGCCTGCACGAGCGCCTCGACGACATCGTCTATGTAGACGAAATCCCGCGTCTGGCGGCCATCCCCGAAGATGACGATCGAGCCGCCCGTGATCGCTCTCTTCAGGAAGAGCGGCACAACGGGCGCGTGGGTGGCTGGCAGGGGCTGGCCGGGGCCGTAGGCGTTGAATATGCGCAGCACGACCGTCTCGAACCCGGCGATCTGGCCGAGGGTGTGGCAATAATGCTCCGCTGCCAGCTTGCTCACGGCGTACGGGGAGCCGGGGCGAGGCACAGCGTCCTCCCGGATGGGCTGGCCCTCCTGTTCCCCGTACACAGCGCCAGAGGAGGCCAGCACCACCTTGCGCACACCCACGTCGCGCACGGCCTCGAGCAGGCACACCGTCCCCCCTACATTCACGTCGTTGTAGTCGCGCGGGTAGAGCGCCGAAGCCGGGACGGAAACCTTGGCTGCCAGGTGGTAGACGCAATCGACCCCTTGGAGGAGGGACCAAAGCTTGGGGATATCGCGCACGTCCCCGCGGGTGAAGAGCACTTCCTCGCGCAGGCGCGCTGGATCCCCGGCGCTCAGGTCGTCCAGCACGTGCACCTCGTGGCCCTCGCAGGCCAAGCGGTTGGCAAGGGCGCTGCCGAGGAAACCAGCGCCCCCCGTGATGAGAAAACGCATGGAACGCTCCCTCCTGTGCAGGCTGATTCAGTTGGTGACGCGGACCTTCACGTG
>JAPWUW010000342.1 GCA_028275325.1 Anaerolineae bacterium
TGAACCCCGATATTGTCGCAGGCACGCCTGCCGACGTTCTTTATGAGACCGCCAGGCAACATGGAGCCATCGGGGGGAAGTTGTGCGGTGCCGGAGGCGGCGGTTATCTCTTGCTGTATTGCGAGACGGGGCGTCAGCAGGAAGTTCGGCAGGAACTGGAAAAGTTGGGTGGGCAGTTCACCGATTTTGCTTTTGACGGATGGGGGTTACAAGTTTGGCGGAGCTCCTCGCGATGACGACCGCAGCGATCCTCGCTGGTGGCCTTGGTACTCGTCTACGGCCGGTGATCAGTGATCGCCCTAAAGTGTTGGCGCCCGTGAACGGCCGGCCCTTTCTGGCGTACTTGCTCAATCAACTGCTTGAGGCTGGGGTGAGACGGGTCGTGCTTTGCACGGGTTACCTGGGGGAGCAGGTGCGGCAAATCTTTGGGGATCGTTATGGGGCCTTGAGTCTAGTATACTCGCAGGAAAGCGAACCTCTGGGCACAGGCGGTGCCTTGCGGTTGGCGCTACCCTTGCTGGATAGCGACCCGGTATTAGTGATGAATGGTGATTCCTACTGTCAGGTGGATTTGAACGCCTTCCTGCGCTGGCACAAGGAGCGCCGGGCAACGGCGTCGCTGCTTTTGACCTGGGTGAGCAATACGGGAAGGTACGGGCGGGTGCTGGTGAACGAGGAGGGAATAGTGCAGAGTTTCAAGGAGAAGGGCGGCACCCGGGGCGCTGGCTTTATCAACGCCGGAATCTATCTCCTATCCCGAGAAGTCTTGCAGAGCATCCCCGCTCATACAGTCGTCTCCCTCGAACACCAGGTCTTTCCGTCCTGGATAGGGCGGGGGCTGTACGGCTATGCCGGGGGCAGCTCATTCCTTGACATCGGCACACCAGAGTCATATGCCGCAGCCCAGCGCTTCTTCCAGCATCACCCTGTCTTCCCTTCTCCTTGTCGCCTTGTCATCCTTGATCGCGACGGCACCATCAACGTCGAGAAGCACTACCTCTCCAACCCTGACGAGGTGGAGCTTCTGCCCAACGCGGCTGCTGGCATCCGGCGCATGCGGGAACTGGGGCTGAAGGTTGTTGTAGTCACCAATCAGTCAGCCATCGGCCGGGGCTACTTTGACCACAACACCCTGGAGCGCATCCATGACCGGCTGCTGGCCTTGCTGGCGGCTGAAGGGGCAGCGGTGGATCGTATTTACGTCTGTCCCCATCGCCCGGATGAGGGCTGTGACTGTCGGAAACCTAAGCCGGGCCTTTTAGAGCAGGCTGCTCGGGAATTTCAGGCCGACCTGACGCAAGCTTTCGTCATCGGTGACAAGGCCATAGACATTGAAACAGGACGACGGGTAGGGGCGACAACGCTGCTGGTGCGCACGGGCTACGGGGCGGAGGTGGCGGCGCAGGGCGGAGCAGGCGCCGATTACGTGGTGGACGATCTGGCGGAAGCGGCGGCGGTGATCGACGGGCTGACACGGGGGCAAGGTGATAGGGAGAAAGGGAGAAGTGGCAGAGACCGCCCGTGAGCGCGCCCATGCCCACCTGCTGGCCAGCGCTGAGGTCAAGCGGCGCATGGCCGAGAAATGCCTGGAGGAGATTGTGGCAGCGGCCGAGATGATTGCTCAGGCATTGCGGGCCGGGGGCAAGGTGATGCTTTGCGGCAACGGGGGCAGCGCGGCCGACTCACAGCACATCGCCGCCGAGTTTACCAATCGCTTGAGCGCCGACCTGGAGCGGCCAGCCCTGGCTGCGTTGGCGCTGACCACCGATACGTCCTTTCTGACTGCTAATGCCAACGACTACGGCTTTGAGCACGTCTTTGAGCGGCAGGTAGAGGCGCTGGGGCGGGAGGGCGATATACTCATTGGTATCAGCACCAGCGGCAACTCCCAGAACGTGGTGCGGGCGGTTCGGTTTTGTCGAGACCGAGGCATTAAGACTATCGGCTTGTTAGGGGGCAATGGTGGCCAGTTACGTGAGCTTGTTGACCTCGCCATCGTCGTGCCCAGCGCGAGCACGCAGCATATTCAGGAAGTACATATCACGATTGGGCATATCTTGTGCGATTTGGTGGAGAGAGCAATATTTGCCGACAAGGTGACAAAGTGAGGGGGAGACTTTCCGAGACAAGAGGATAGGGCGAGGGGGAGACAAGGCACAAAGTAGAATCGTCTTCTTGTCTCCAGGTCTCCTTGTCATCGCTATTGGGAGGTGAACGTAAATGGGTTACTGGACTGACAAACGCGTGGTAGTAACCGGCGGTGCGGGCTTCCTTGGGAGTCATGTGGTGGAGAAGTTGCGGGAGGCGGGCTGCCCACACATCTTCGTGGTGCGCAGCAGGGATTACGACCTGACCAAGGAAGACGCCGTCGCCCGCCTCTTTACGGACTTGGAAGCAGGGAAGCATGAGTGGCCAGCAGCCGTCAGCGGTAGGCGGTCGGCTGTCGACATCCTCATCCACCTGGCCGGGCTGGTGGGCGGCATCGGGGCCAATAAGGCCCGGCCGGCCGAGTTCTTCTATCAGAACCTGATGATGAACACCCTGACCCTCCACTATGCCTGGAAACACGGCGTGCAAAAGGTCGTGGCGGCCGCGGCGGGTTGTGGCTATCCTGAGCATGCGCCCATGCCGCTAAAAGAGGAATCCTTCTGGGACGGTTTTCCCCAGCAGGAGAGTGCGCCCTACTCCCTGGCCAAGCGCATGCTGCACGTCCAGGCCATTGCCTACTGGCGACAGTATGGGTTTCCGATTATCAATGTGATCCCTGGCAACATCTATGGGCCCTACGACAACTTTGACCTTGAAAACGCCCACGTCATCCCGGCGCTAGTGCGTAAGTTCGTGGAAGCGGTGGATAGTGGGCACAAACAGGTGGTGGTTTGGGGAACAGGTAAGCCCACCCGCGACTTCGTCTATGCTGGAGATGTGGCCGAAGGCATCCTGCGAGCGGCGGAAGTGTACGACCGGCCAGAGTTGGTGAACCTGTCTTCGGGTAAAGAAACCAGCATCCGGGAGGTGGTGGAGACGCTGGTGGAGATCACGGGCTTCGATGGAGAGATCGTGTGGGATACCAGTCGGCCGGATGGGCAAGCCCGCCGCTGCTTTGATGTAGGCAAAGCCAAGCGGGAGATAGGTTTTGAGGCACGAACGAGTTTGCGGGAAGGGTTACAACAAACAGTTAGCTGGTACAGAGTTCATCGTGCTGAGGCGCGAAATATGTGGACTTTGACGCCAT
>JAPWUW010000157.1 GCA_028275325.1 Anaerolineae bacterium
GTAGAGGCCATGGGCGGCGAAATCGGGGTCGAAAGCAAGCCCGGGGCCGGGGCCAGATTCTGGTTCCGGCTCCAGGTGGCCGAGGCACAACCCGCCATGGGCCGCCAGAATGGCAGCCGCACCAGCGATCAGCGAGCCGCTGAACCGCCGACAAGGAAAGTTGGCACCGCGGCCTGACTGGCCGCACCTTTAGAAAGCCAATCTCTTGTCGACGACGTTGAGCAGCGGCTGACCTGCAAGGTACCGCTTGACGTTCTCCACTAGCAGCATCATCAGCCGCCGCCAGTAAAGAGGGCTCGCTCCAGCGATGTGCGGCGTTATGATAACGTTCTCCATATCCCAAAGTGGGCTCTCCTGCGGGAGCGGCTCTTGGGCAAACACATCGAGGCCAGCACCACCGAGGTGCCCGTTCTGGAGAGCTTGCACCAGCGCTTCCTCGTCGACCACGGCGCCACGTGCCACGTTGATGAGAAGTGCGCCTTGCTTCATGTTTGCCAGGTCATCCGCACCCAGGAGGTGCCGCGTGTGAGGGGCACTGGGCACACAGACAACCACAATGTCGCTCTGGCAGAGCAACTCGCGCTGGAAATCCGGCCCGCCAAGCACGTCTGGCAACACTCCTTCGGGATCCCCGGCTCCTGGCAGGCGAAACCCCGTGTCGGCACGCAGCTTCGGATCGATGGTGGTGGCAAGAAGCCGCATGCCGAATGCCTTCGCCAGGCGACCCACCTCCCGGCCAATGCTGCCGTAGCCGACAACGCCCATCGTGAGGCCATGCAGCTCGCCTGCCGGCTGGGCCTGCGGCTCTCGCTGCGCCCAGCGGTGTTCCTGCTGCGCTCTCAACAGGTACGGCAGGCGGTGCCGTAAGGCGAGAATCATGGCGAACACGAGCTCGGCTATGGAGTAGGCGTGGATGCCGCTTGCGTTAACGATCTGGACGGGGCTATTCCACAGCTGGCCGCCAATTAGCGCATCCACTCCGGCGCTTGCCGTCAGAACCCAGCGCAAGTTTGGGGCCCTGACCGGGTCAAAATCCTGATGGCCGTAGATCACGGCAACCTCTGCATCTGCAATGTGGTCCTCCACCACAGATGCACCTTCTCCCACCGCCTGCCGGATCCTCACATCCGGAGCAACAGCACGCAACTCCTGCCAATCCTCCTCAGAAAACGGCACGCTTGCAAAGACAACCAAAGGCCGCATAGTACCCCCTCCATTACCTGCTCGGTCGCGCCATTCTAGCGCCTTTTCTAAAGCCCTGCAGGTGCGCTGGCAAGCTGAAAGAGAACGGCCAGGGGCTGCACCAGCATTCCCCTGGCCGCACCGCCTGAACCCCGCGCTTCTACCGACCCAAGATGGCCACCAGAAGGAGAAGGATCCAGGCGAGGACAAGCGCCGGGATTATCCGTTCCCAGAGCGCAGCAGCGCCGCTCGGAGGCTCACCCTCGCCCGGCGTCCGGAACCAAGGAAGGTGCCTCGCGAGAAGCATCCCGTCCAGCCCATAATGCCCGGCATAGGCGCCGGCAAATACAATGGCCATCTCCAGTGGCAGAACGTAGGGCAGGCTGCTCACCGTCCCGGCGTAGAAATAGGCCATGCTCATGAGCAGTGCCATCGATGTCGCAAACCGCGTGCAGACACCGAGAACGAGCGCCAAGCCAACGAGCACCTCGCCGAAAGCCACAAGGTAGGAGAAGAGAGCGGCATTTGGCAGAAAGGCGTGCTGGATAAGCCAGCCGTACCAGCTGTACACCGACGGATGCTCGCCACCCATCTTTGCAAGAGCCCCCTGCAGGAAACCAGCCACAGCCGCACCAGCTTGAGGCCCTACCCAAGCAGCCGAACCCTCCCCGAGCACTTTTTCCAACCCTGCTGGCAGGAACTCATAGGCAAGCAGCAAGCGGGCGATCAGCCACACTGCAGCGGTGAAGGGGATACTGCGGTAGAAGGTGCGCATTGTTGACCTCCATGCATTAGTGACTTTCTCACTAAGCATACACGCTGCGGCATGCGCCGGCAAGCCGTGCCACACGATGTGCCGAGGAGAGTCCCTCCTAACTATAATTTAGCGCGCCGTTGGGTCTCATGCGCCCAGTCCTCCGGCGATCCATCTTCGAGGAGCTAGCAAGTGGTCAATTGCCAGCCGGCCTCTGAGGACACATGGCGGCAGAAGCTATGGCGCATAATGCGGGCGGCCCTGGCTGCCGTTGACCCGGAGCAGGCGGTCTTGCGCTTCCTGGGCAGGGAGGGGCAACACCTGCGGGTTGGCGGCACCGAATATGACCTTGACCGCCTGGAAAGAATCTACCTCGTGGGAGCGGGAAAGGCAGCAGTACCTATGGCCAAAGCAGTCTGCCGGCTGTTGGGCGACGCCCTTTCGGCCGTTGTGATAAACGTCAAGCGTGGTTACATCCTGCCGGCGGAGGAAATGCAGGCCATTCAAGCTGGCCTGCGCTGCCCATTTGAGGTTATCGAGGCGGGGCACCCCACACCAGACGAGGCGGGGCTGCGCGGTGCCCAGCGGATGGCCCAGCTCCTTGCCGGTACGACGGAGCGCGATCTAGTCATCTGTGTCATCTCTGGCGGCGGCTCCGCTCTTCTCACGCTTCCGGTAGAGGGGGTGAGCCTCGCCGATCTACAGGCTCTTACAGACGCACTGTTGCGCAGCGGGGCGACGATCAACGAGATCAACACTGTGCGCAAACACCTGTCTCGAGTGAAGGGCGGTGGCCTGGCGCGCCTGGCCTATCCAGCTAGAGTCGTTGCTCTCATCCTCTCAGATGTAGTCGGCAGCCCCTTGGACGTGATCGCCTCGGGGCCCACTGTGCCGGACCCGACGACCTTTGCAGATGCGTGGCAGGTCCTGGCCAGGTACAGCCTCCTCGACAAGGTGCCGCCGCAGGTGAGGTCATACCTGGAACGGGGAGTGGCCGGCCAGGCCCCGGAGACCCCCAAGCCGGGTGATCCGATCTTCGAGCGTGTCCAGAACCTGATTGTTGGCTCCAATGAGCTCGCTGCTCTGGCCGCTGTCGAGCAGGCTAGGAAGGAGGGGCTCAATAGCCTGTTGCTCACAACCTACTTGGAGGGCGAGGCCAGAGAGGTCGGAAAGGTTGCGGCAGCGCTCGCCAAAGAGCTCTTGAGGAACGGCCGGCCGCTGCCCTGCCCCGCTTGCCTCGTGATGGGAGGCGAGACAACGGTCACCGTTCGCGGTAGCGGCACAGGTGGCCGCAATCAGGAGCTGGCTCTCGCCGCAGCCATAGCGCTTGCCGGCTGGGAGGGCACCATGGTCGGCACACTCGCTACAGATGGCAGCGATGGTCCAACCGATGCAGCGGGTGCGATCGCAACCGGGCAGACCATCCATAGGGCACAGGAGCTGGGGCTGAACCCTTTGGCGTTCCTTGAGAACAATGACTCCTACCGCTTCTTCCAGGCGCTGGGAGATCTTGTCGTCACTGGGCCGACAAACACGAACGTAAACGATCTTCTTTTCATCCTCGGCTGGCAAGCGGGGTGAGGTTATGTTCGAATCGGCCTTGACCGACGAAGCGCGTGCCGAGATCGCCAGGATCGGCCAAGCAGATATCGTCATCGGTGTGCTGTCGTACCGCAATGCCCGCACCGTTGCCACTGTCGCAACCACTGCCGCCAGTGGCGCGTTGCGGTGTTTCCCCCGCAAGAGGCTGGTGCTGGTGAACGTGGATTCCGGCTCCTCAGACGGGACACCAGCCGCTTTCATGAAGGCGAAAATGCCGGAGGACGTCTATCGCTTCACCACGGGCTATGTAGGCCTCACCGGCTACGGCAGTGCCGCCCGTGCCGTATTTGAGGTGGCAGCTCAGGTAGGTGCCCAGGCTTGCCTGCTCCTCGATGCGGGCAACCCTGCTGTGCGTGAGGAACACGTCTGCGCCGCCTTGGCAGCCCTGCTGGAGCGGAACCGACACCTGGTCGTGCCCCTGCACGAGTGGAGCTATGTCGATGCCACTTTGGAGGATGTGCTTTTTTACCCACTGATCAGGCTCATGTATGGCTCCTTGGTCCGTCGTCCTCTAGGAGGGGATTGGTGCCTCAGTGGCAAGCTTGCTTGGGCGCTCTCTGAGCAGGATGTGTGGGAGACGGATGCGGCACGAGGCGGCTTCGACGTCTGGCTCATCGTGACAGCGCTTGCGAATAAAGTCCCCCTCTGTCAGGCACCGGCATCGCCCCGGCGCCGCCAATTGCAGCTTGGCACCACAGCCTTCGACCAGCGGTTTGTGCACTCTGTGAGCGAGCTGCTGCGGCACCTCGGCAGCCACCAGCGGCTCTGGCGTTCTATCACAACCGCGCAGGAGGTGGAAACCATAGGGCACGTGCCAGCCGTGCTCCCGCCCGTAGAGCCGGAACCCTCCGCACAGTTCTGGCAGGCCTTTCTCCAGGGCCTGCGCACGTGGCGCCGCATCCTGCGCCGAGTGCTGGATCCAGCTGACCTGGCCAGCCTCTACTCGCTTGCTGAGGCTCAGCCAGAGAGCCTCTCCTTCGACGAAGGCCTTTGGGCTCGGATCGTCCTCGCCTCTGGAATCTGCTTCAACAAGGCTGAGCTGGACCCGGACAAGGTTGCGGCAGCGCTGTCTTGTCCATTCTACGCGCGTGCTGTCGCCCTTTGGAACGCAGTGCGCTCGATTGGCCTTGACGCCTACGAGGAGCTGATCGAAAGACAGGCGCAGGCGTTCGAAGCTCACCGCCAGTACTTGCTCGATCGATGGGATTCTTTTGTCGCTTGGACCCAGGATGCCCCGATCCGCTGAAGGTGTCGGCAAGGCGGCTGCCCGCCCCATGTTTCCGGAGGGCATGTGGTCCACCTGTGCAAAGGGCCGAGCATAAGCTCGCGCAATGGCGAAAAGAAGGGGAAACCTATGAGCTCTGATCTCACAGCTGAGTTGCGCGTTCCCGAGGGGCTGGCGCGGAACTTTCACGCCTTGCCGGCCGAGGAAGTTGCGGCGATCCTGAGCACGGACCTTGCTCAGGGCCTGAGCTCTCAAGAAGCTGCACGGCGCCTGCAGCAGTACGGGCCGAACCAACTTCAGGAGCTACCACGTCCAGGGTTCCTGGCACTGTTGGCGCGCCAGTTCCAAGATTTCCTCGTGCTCATCCTCATCGCTGCTAGCCTCATCTCGCTGCTTTTGGGCGAGTACATAGATGCTGGTGCGATCATAGCGATTGTCGTGCTCAACGCGGTACTCGGTGTAGTCCAGGAGTCGAAAGCAGAGGAGGCTCTGGCGGCGCTCAAGCGTATGGCGGCACCAGAAGCCACCGTCCTGCGTCAGGGCCACGTCGTCACCCTGCCTGCAGCTGAGCTCGTCCCAGGGGATATTGTGCTCCTTGAGGCCGGCGACTACGTCCCTGCGGATCTGCGCCTGGTGGAGGCGGTGAACCTGCGCATCGACGAGGCAGCCCTGACCGGCGAGTCGGTCGCGACGGAAAAGGACGCGCACCTCGTGCTCGAGGCTGACGTGCCAATTGGGGAGCGGCGAAACATGGCTTACCTGGGCACCATCGTCACCTACGGGCGCGGGAGCGGCATTGTCGTCGCCACCGGCATGAGCACCGAAATCGGGCGCATTGCGCAGATGATACAGACTGTAGAGGAGGAGCAGACCCCGCTGCAAAGGCGCCTGGAGCAGCTTGGCAAGTGGCTTGGGATAGCTGCACTGGCCATCTGTGGCGTTGTGTTTCTCCTGGGCGTAATCGAAGGGGAGCCACCGCTTGAGATGTTCCTGGTTGCCGTGAGCCTAGCCGTCGCCGCGGTGCCTGAGGGCCTGCCAGCAGTGGTCACCATCTGCCTGGCCCTAGGGCTGCAGCGTATGGTCCGGCGCAACGCCCTTGTCCGCCGCCTCCCAGCAGTTGAGACGCTGGGCTCAGCGACGGCTATTTGCTCCGACAAGACGGGCACACTGACGCAGAACAAGATGACGGCCGTGGAACTGTACGTTGACGGCCTGCGAGTGAGCGTCACGGGCACAGGCTACGATCCGCAGGGCGAGTTTCTGGTCGATGGAGTACCAGTTGACCCAAAAGCCAACGCATCCATGGCAAGGCTCCTGGAAGCAGCTGCCCTTTGCAACGACGCTCGCCTGGAACGAGCAGATGCCCCCGAACAGGGCTGGCAAGTAGCTGGGGATCCAACCGAAGGTGCGCTCCTAGTGCTTG
>JAPWUW010000158.1 GCA_028275325.1 Anaerolineae bacterium
TGTAGCGCAGCACGTGGCCAGCATCATCCACCGCCATGCCTTCCGTGCTGGAGAGCATGTCTATGGCGCGCAGCTCCGTGCGCAGCGGGCAGGGGACGCGCGACCATACGCCCACCCTGTTGACCATGCCCACCCTGTAGCGCAGGATGGTGCCGCCAGAGCCCACCGCCCAGACATCGCTTTCGCTCACAGCCGAGATGCCGTTCAGGCGGTTGCTCACGTGCTCAGCGGGCTGATGGAGCTCCCAGGCCCGATCCGTCTGCTCGTAGGTGATGCTGAAGTTGGCGTAGGCGGCATCTTCGTCCTGCCAGGTGCGCCGATCCACGTAGAAGTAGATGAAATCGCCCTGCGCCACGGCGATCGTTGCGCTCAGGCTGTTGCTCTGGAACTCAGGTGAGCCGTGCAGGACCCGGGCTGGGCCTGCCACCGTCGTTGCGTTGTGCCTGATGTAGAGATCAATGCCGTCGTTGCAACCCGCGCACCAGGAGTCATAGGTCGTGTCCGTCGAGACTGCCGTCATGATCGCGGCCACGGTCACAGTGCCGCTGCGGGGCGCGCGCCAGCCGATGGCGGCATCCGCCTTCTCGCCCGGCTGCACTATGACGTACTTGCCCGGTTCCCCCTGTATGTACAGGTAGCGCGGAGAGTCGCCGCCGCCCTCCTGTGGGCTCCAGCAATTGCCCACATAGCCGAGCCCGTTCACGTAAGGATCCCAAACCAGCTGCACGTAGGAGGAACCGGAAACGCGGTAGTAGTACCACTCGTTTTGCCCTTGCGTGGAGGAGAAATCCGCGGGCAGGCTCCAGCTGGTCCTAGTCCCTTGAGCCGCACTGGGCGGTGGTGGCGGCAAAGTGGAGAGGACTAACGCCAAGCCCAGGGCCAGCGCGAGGAGCACACGGCCTTTCATATGGCACCTCCCAAAAGTGCCCGCAGGAGGCGCCCGGTCAGGGAGCACGGCTGCCACTGCGGGCAGCGCGCAAATGCTTGCGCTTGGTTTTTATGCTGCACGCGCTCGCCTGTCAAAGAGCACCAATGCAGTGCGCTGCAGATTTGCACAGGCTGGCGCGCCCCTGTAGGCTTAGCTTGCTATTGAGATTTTTGGTCCACTATCCAGTTGGCCCTGCTGCATTCGTTGCGGGAGTTAGAGGTGGGTTATGTTGCGCATAGTTGCTGAGAGCGTTATTTCCCCGGCTGAGGTCATGGAGCGCGCAAGGGAGTTCTTCGGCCCGCGCGGCCTCGGGCTCGAAGAGCGCGTCGAAGGGCCACTTTGCCTCGTTTTCAGCGGCGGTGGCGGCTTCGTGCGCGTGAGCGCCTCAAGTGTCGACGGCGGCAGGACACGAGTCGACATGGAGACCCGGGAATGGGAGCTCAAAGCGCGGGATTTTGCCCGCACCCTTTCCTGAGCGTGCCCAAGAGGCTAAGGCGCAAAGAGCGCGGCGATGTCCTTTGGCCCCACGCCCGGCAAGGAAATATCGCTGCGCGCAAGGAAGCGCGCAGCCACCTCCTCCACCTCGCCGATCTCCTTGCCGGTAAGCTCCTGGGCGAGCAGTTCCGGGGCAGAGGGCGGGTCGGCGAAGAAATCCCCGCCGATGAAGGCCCAATCCAGGCGGCCCTCCTTGAGCACGTAGTGCGCTCGCAAGAGCCCGCCGGGCGCCTTGTGCAGCCGCTCGTGCAGGGTGACCCCCTCGCGCAGCCGCCTTTGCGAGGAAGCGGGAGGCCGCTGCACGGAGTGCACCCACTCGTGCGAAGAGAGGCGCCCCGCCACAGCGCGGGCGTGCTGCAGCACGCTCTGGCTCAGGCTGCCCGCAGGGCAAAGGTGCCAGCCTGGCGGCAGGCTATCCCGCAGGCCATAGATGAGCGCTCCTGCCACCTGCTCGTTGCTCAGTTCCAGGCCAAGCTCCGAAAGGGTCACGAGGTTCTCGCGCAGGGAGCGGTACACCTTATCGCGCAGCTTCTCCTCTGGCACCCGCAGGACGCTCGCCATGGCCTCGTAGTTGAAGCGCAGGAGCACGTTGCCCACCACTGCCACAGCCTGGCCGACCTGCCCGGCGCCGTTGCCGGAGATCTTGCGCGCGCCAACGCAGACGTCGTTGGCGCCCCGGCTGCAGGCGTTCACTCCCAGCCGCTTCAGGGCGAGCACCACCCCATCCAGCCCGAGCGCGAAGAGCGCCCGGTAATCGTAGCTGCGGCCAACCCACTCCAGGGGCAGCACCAGCTGGTAGAAGACCTGGCCGCCATCGAGGTAGACGGCGCCGCCGCCCACCTCGCGCCGCACCACCGGCACGCCGAGCCTGCGGCAGGCTTCCAGATCCAGGTCGCGCTCCGCATCCTGGAAGCGGCCGATGCACACGTAAGGGGAGGCAGGCCAGAGTATGTTGAGCGCTGGCTCTCCCAGCTCGGCCTGGGCGTGATAGAGCGCCTGGGAAAAATCCCACGGCACCTCCCCGAGGTAGTGGAGCGGCAGCTCCCGCGCCCTCACAGCCCGTACTTCTCCCGCTCCGCCTCTATGAGGGAGGCGAGCTCCGGATCCCCGGCGCGCAGCAACGCTGGCAGCTCCGCCTCCAGGGCGCTTGGGCGCAGCCTGACGAGCCAACCAGCCCCGTACGGATCCTTGTTCACGAGCTCCGGTTTCTCCAGCAGGGCGCTGTTGAAGGCGAGGACCTCCCCGCTCAGGGCGCTCTGGATCCGGCCGACCCACTTGCCAGATTCGAGCGAGAGCAGGGGCTCCCCCTGGCGGACCTTCCGCCCGGCGGGCACCGGCTCGACGTAGAGGATCTCCCCGGCCAAAGCCTGGCCGAAGCTCGTGAGGCCCTGCACGGCCTCCTCCCCCTCAAGGCGCACCCAGTTGTGGGTGCGGTCGTAGTAGAGTTCCTCCGGGAACAGGTACTTGCCAAGCCGCAACTTTTCCACCTCGGCGGGCAGAGTTGGCATCCTCTATAGCAGCAGCGCGCGCGGCGCGCAAAGGCAAGCTTGCGCCGCCACACTGGGCCTCCGTGCGCCTTGCCGGGGCACAGAGGCGGGCGAAGTTGCGCTGGGCCGTGCCGGGGCCTATACTCTTGCCGGTGGGCCGGCAGGGGTGGCCCGGCTCACAAGGACGGCTCCCTTGCCTGTTGACGTGCGACCATTGGCGCGGGCCGAGCCCGTCTTACAGGAGCAGCAAGCGGCTGCGAACCACAGCGGTCGCGCCGACAGGAAAAGAGAACCAAAGAGAAGATGGACCCAGCAAGTAAGAAAACGCAGGAAAAAGCAGCTTCCGCCTTTTGTTGCTCTTTTGGCCAAACTTACCGTGACCCACCGCTAGCGATGGGCGGCGCCATGCGCCCGTAAGGGTTTTCTGCCCTGCGCGGGCGGGCCGTGGCCTGTCGCCACGGCCTTTTTTGTCCGGCACGGTCGGTGGCCAAGAGCACCAAGAGGCTCGGGGCGCAGACAGGAGGTGCGGCATGGCCACATATCTCAGCCAGCTACTGGACAAGCCCGTCTGGGATGCGCAGGGCAGGCAGATCGGCCGTTGCCTGGACGTGCTCGTGGCTGAGGCAGAACGGGGCTTTCCGCCCGTGTGCGCCCTGGCCGTGAGCCGCAATGGCGCAGGGCAGCAAATGCTCGTCGCTGCCAAGTGCATCTCCCTCCTTGCCCCTTCCATTGTCCTCGGCACAGTGCAGCCGGAGCCTTACACCCCAAGCGGGCAGGAGCTCTGGCTGAAACGGCAAGTGCTGGACCGCCAGGTGGTCGATACAGAGGGGCACCGGCTTGTGCGCGTGAACGACCTCGAGCTCACGCGGGTGGGCACAAGCGGGCCCTATTACCTGACAGGCGTGAGCGTGGGCACCATGAGCCTCCTGCGGCGCCTTGGCCTGGAAGGCATTGTGCGCCGGCTCTTCCACGCCCTGCGCCGCGAGCCGCCGGAAAGGGTTATCCCCTGGCAGGAGGTGGCCTCTATCCGGCCCGATGCCGCCATACAGCTGCGCATCACGCGCGATAAGATCAGCCAGATTCACCCTGCCGACCTTGCTGAGATCCTGGCCGAGCTGGACCGGCCTTCTGGCCAGGCGCTGGTGCAGACCCTGGACAACGAGACGGTGGCGGACGCGATCTCCGAGGCACCGCCTGAGGTGGGGACAGCCATTCTCACCGCCCTGCCGCCCGAGCGCGCAGCGGACGTGCTGGAGGAAATGAGCCCAGATGATGCCGCAGATGTGCTCGGCGCGCTCGAGAGCGAGGACCGCAGCAACCTGCTCGAGCTGATGGAGGAGGAAGAGGCCTCCGATGTGGCCAGGCTCCTCGAGTACCCGCCGGATACGGCTGGCGGAATAATGACCACGGAGTTCGCCACCGTGCCCGTGGGCCTCAGCGCCGGGCAGGCACTGGAGTACCTGCGGCAATCCGAGCAGGCGCGCGAGGATGAGGCGCTCTACTACGTGCACGTGGTCGATGAGCAGGGCCGGCTCATCTCCGTTGTGCCACTGCGCGACCTTGTCCTTGCCGACCCGCGCTTGCCCGTGGCAACCATTGCCGAGCGGGAGCCGATCTCCGTGGGGCCGCTCACCCCGCAGGTGGAGGTGGCAAGGCTCATCGCCAAGTACAACTTGCTCTCGCTGCCCGTTGTGGACGAGGAAGGTGTGCTCCTCGGCATCGTCACCGTGGATGACGCCATCGATGCCGTCATACCCACGGCCTGGAAGAAGCGGCTGCCGCGCATATTCTAGGGCACTCGAGGAGGCTGGCCGAAGGTGACAACAGTTGTGCGCGGGGCCCGGCTGCTCTCCCCCGAGCGGCTTCTGGGCCGCCCCCTGACCAGGGCTGATGGGGCAGTGCTCCTGTTGCTGGCCGCCATCCTCTACCTTGGCGTGCACCTGGGTGCCGGTGCGCCAGCCAGGGTGGAGGGGCCGAGCATCTCGCTCTCGAGAGAAGCGCTGCCGCGCTACGCGCTCTTGTCCATCGGGCGTATGGCGGCAGCCTACGTGCTTTCCATGCTTTTCACGCTCGTTTACGGGTACGTGGCGGCGTACAACCGCCATGCGGAGCGGGTGCTCCTTCCCTTGCTCGATGTGCTGCAGAGCGTGCCTATACTTTCCTTCCTCCCGGTGGCGCTTCTCAGCCTGAGCGCCATTTTGCCGGAGCGGGCGGCAGCGGAGATGGCCTCGATCCTGCTCATATTCACAAGCCAGGCCTGGAACCTCACCTTTGCCTGGTACCAGGCGCTCACGACGATACCCAAGGAGCTGCGCGAGGCGAGCGCCATCTTCCGGCTCAACCGCTGGCTGCGGCTCAAGGCGCTAGAGCTGCCCTTCGCGGCCATCAGCCTGATTTGGAACAGCATGATGAGCTGGGCAGGCGGCTGGTTTTTCGTCATGGCGGCCGAGATGTTCACCGTGGGAGAGCGGGATTTCCGCCTGGAAGGGCTTGGCGCCTACCTGCAGGAGGCCGCCAACCGCGGCGACGTGCGCGCGCTACTGTGGGGCCTGGCCACTCTCATCCTGATCATTGTCGCCATGGATCAGCTCATCTGGCGGCCGCTCCTTGCCTGGGCCGAGCGCTTCAAGGTGGAAATGGTGGAGAGCGATAGGCCCGCCTCTTCCTGGTTCTACGACCTGCTGCGGGGCTCAGCCCTCACCTCCTTCCTGGGCGAGAGAGTATGGCGCCCCCTGAGCGAGAGGCTGGATGCCTGGCTCCTGCGGTACCTGCCGCCCGGCGGGGAACAGGTTCTCGGCGGCAGGGGGGCGCGCTGGCTCTGGTACGCGCTTGCTGGCCTGGGCGGGCTTGCCGTGGCTTACGGCGCATCTCGTGCGGCCGGCTTGCTTCTTGCCGTGAGCTTGAGCCAGTGGGGGGCCATTGCTCTGGGCGCGCTGGCGACGCTCTTGCGGGTGGCGGTTGCGCTGGGCATCGCCCTCGCCTGGACAATCCCGCTTGGCGTGCTCATCGGCACGAATGCTCGCGCCGCCGCCTGGCTGCAGCCCCTCGTGCAGATTGCCGCCTCCGTTCCGGCGACAGCGCTCTTTCCCGTGTTTCTCCTGCTCCTGGTGCGGCTGCCAGGCGGCCTGAACGTTGCCGCCATCCTCCTCATGCTTGCAGGCACGCAGTGGTACCTCCTTTTCAACATCATAGCGGGCGCCTCTTCCATCCCGCGGGATCTGGAATACACCACTGCTTTGCTGCAGTTGGGCA
>JAPWUW010000015.1 GCA_028275325.1 Anaerolineae bacterium
TTCTTTTGCATGTGCTGGCCGCCTGGGCCTGAAGAACGGAACACTTCCATCTCGATGTCGTCCGGCGAGATCTCAACCTCTACCTCCTCAACCTCAGGCAGCACCGCCACTGTCGCCGTGGAAGTGTGTATGCGGCCACTCGCCTCTGTTTCGGGGATGCGCTGCACCCGGTGAACACCGCGCTCGTACTTCAGGCGTGAGTAGGCACCTCTGCCGCGCACAGTGAACACGATTTCCTTGTATCCACCAATGCCGATCTGATTGGCGGAAACGATCTCCGTCTCCCACCCTTTCTCCTCGGCATAGCGCAGATACATCCGTGCCAGGTCGGCGGCGAAAAGAGCAGCTTCCTCGCCCCCAGCGCCAGCGCGGATTTCGATAATGACATCCTTGCTGTCCAAAGGGTCGGGGGGGAGAAGCATCACCTGCAGTTGCCTTTGCAAGCCTGCCAGTTCTCCCTCGAGCCTCTCCTCCTCCTCGCGCGCGAGGGCAACCATATCGGCGTCGTCGCTTGTCTCGATAAGCTCACGCGCTTGCGCAAGCTGCCGCTGAAGGTCGAGGAGTTCCTCAAACTTCTCTACCAATGGGACGATGTCGGCCCGTTCTTGCGCCAGTTGGCGAACGGCCTCCGGGTTTCTGGCCACTTCCGGGTCGGCCAGGGAAGCATCTATTTCCGCGAGCCGCTTGCGCAACGACTCCAGCTTGGAAATCACGGCCTGCAATGCCTAAGCCCAATCGTTCACAGCAGTGCTTTGTTGCCAATATACACGCCCGCTTACAGCCCCGGCAACTGAAGGGGCTCAGCTTCGCCCGTGCGGCTCATATGCCGGTGGCATTTGCTGCCCCCTGGTGAGGCTGCACAGCCTGGCGCAGGGCGAAGTGGCCAGGCCTAAAGTTTTGGCCAGCAGCTGCCGATTAAATAGGGCGAACGCAGGCTCAGCTTGGCCTTGGGCTAGGTGGATACTGATGCGGCGAATGTCCGTTTCGGAGTTGCGGCCCGGAATGGTGCTCGCCCGCGATGTGCCGGACGGGCGAGGCGGCATACTGCTGCGCCGTGGTGTCCAGCTCAACGAGGCGTACATTCGCTCACTGGTAGGGCGCGGCTATAGCTGGGTCTACGTGAGCGACGATGCGGCTGATGCGATCGTTGTCGAGGAGCTGATTCAGGCTTATGTTAGGGGTTCCGTTCCCGGCGTGCTCAGGTCGCTGTGCGAGACGATCTCCCCTGCCGGAGACGAGCCCGGTGCAGAAGACGCACAGGTGGACTACTGGACTGAGATGATCGAGGCGAGTCTGCAGGAGGCGCTTTCCCCAGAAGTTGTGACAGTGGCAGCCAGAATGGCCGCTTTCGACGTGGCGCTGCTCAACCATGGAGTCGAAGTTGCGGCTGTTGCGCTTTGGTTTGCCAAGCGCCTTGGCTTCGGTGCGCGAAGCCTGATCGGGTTGGCGCGTGGCTGCCTCCTGCACGACTGTGGAAAAAGCGGTCTTGGGGCACACTTATCCATCTTGCCACTCCTCTCAGACGAGCAGTTGCAGGAACTCCAACGCCATCCTCTGGCGGGCCTGCATATGGTGCGCGAGACTCGCGTGGAGGACGAGACGGCGCTGGACATAATCGTGCAGCACCATGAGCGCCAGGATGGCCTTGGTTACCCACGGGGCCTGCGAGGGAGCAATGCCATCACAGGTGAGAGGGTTTCCGGCTACATCAGCCTGGCGGCGGAGCTGGCAAGCATTGCGGATGCGTTCGTTATGATTTCGGCGCTCTCCTTGCGCCAGCCACCTCTGCCAGCACCTCTTATCAGGAAGTTGCTCAGGGAAATGGCCGGGCCAATCCTGAACCGAGAGCTTGTCTCCTCATTCCTGGCTGGGGCGACTCAAATGCTTATTGGCCTGCCGGTGCTTGTTCTTGAGGGAAAGCTCGCAGGGCAGAAGGGCACCATAGTGCGTCGGAATGATGCCCAGGGCACGATCACGGTGCGGCTGGAAAGCCAGGGTGCAGGGCAACTCAGGGCGTGGGAAGTGGAGCTGCCCGCCGCGCCTGGAACAGCAGTGGAGGCGATGCTGGTGTGAGCCTGCCACAAGGCACTGAAGAATGGCCTGAGCTGCGTCACGTTGCGGCTCTCTTTGCTGATCTGCAGGGCTTCACCCGAGTGTGCGAGCGGCTGGATCCCGAGGAGGTGGTAGAGGTGCTGAACGGGATCTTTGCGCGCTTGGGAGAGGTGGTGCAGCTCTATGGGGGACACCTGGATAAGGTGCTGGGAGATGGATTGCTTGTGCTGTTCGGCGCGCCGACTGCTTCGGGTGATGACGGGCTGCGAGCAGTGATGGCCGGGCTTGCTATGCAAGCCGCCATGGTCCAGCTGCAGCCCTGGATTCAGGAGAAGCTGGGTCACACGCTGGGGTTGCGGGTCGGCATCGACGCAGGGCCAACGGTCTACGGCAAGGTGGGGCCGGGTGAGGATGCCCGCCCGACCGTGATCGGCGACGCGGTGAACGTGGCCTCGCGCCTGCAACGCCTGGCGAGCGCTGGGCAGGTTGTTGTGAGCAACAGGGCTAAGAGGCTCGTTGGCAAGAGAGTCCAATTCCGCTCTATTGGCACAGTGCAGCTTGAGGGGCGCCGGGAGGGTATCGGCGCCTACTTGGCTCTGGCTCCAGCGGGTGGCTACACCGAGGCCACAGCTACCGCTTTGATTGGGAGGGAGCAGGAATTGGGGCATCTCTTGGGGCTTCTGCGCGGCGCACTCCACGAGGGGCGCACAAGCCTGATTCTTCTCAGTGGAGAGGCGGGCATAGGCAAGAGCCGGCTGCTCTTTGCCTGTGAGGCAGAGCTCACCGCTTATGATGTGCCGAAAGGTGCACGTGTTTTGCATGTGGCCAACAGATGGGAGCTTGGCAAGCCCTACCGGCCTGCAGCCTGCCTGGGTGGGCTGCTGGAACCTGGCGCAAGGCAATTGCTTGCGGAGGGGTCGCCAGGTGCTAACTTGCCAGCTCTGGTGGACGAAGGAGCGCTGAGCCGGCTGCTGGCCGCAAAGTGCAGGGAGCAGCCGACGGTGATCTTGGTGGACGATTGGGACTGGGCGCCAGCAGCGGAACAAAGAGTGCTGCTCCTCGCGATTGCCGGGGCTTCGGGCTGCCCCTTGGGGGCTGTAATCGCCGGCCGTCACGTCGAGCTGCCAGCTGGCCTCGAGCTCGATGCTGGGCTGCGGCTGAGCCGGCTCCGAGTGGGGCCTCTTGCGCCGGAGGACGCTTGGGCCCTCCTACAGAGCCACCCTGCCGGGGCAGCTCTGCCCCCACAGCTTGCTCAAGCGCTTGTCCAGCAAACTGCGGGCAACCCCTCGCACCTCATGGAGTGGGTGGAACAGTTGGTTGAGGATGGGCTCATTGCGCCTTCTGCAAACGGGTGGCAGGCCCAGGTATGGTCGGGCTTTGCCCCTCCAGATGCTCTGCGCAACGACATCCTGGGCCGCATCGATGCGCTTGGGCCAGCCGAGAAGAGGCTGCTACGGCTCTGCGCGGTAATTGGCGAAGAGATTCCCTGGCGCGTGCTGCAAGAAGTCGTGCCGGCGGATCTCGCTGAGCTTCAGAAGCCTTTGCAGCGGCTGGTAGAGGCAGGCTTGCTTACCACAACTGGTCCCCACGAGGAAGGCTTCCGGTTCCGGAGCCCGCTCGTGCGCGAGGTGGCATACAGCGCGATGCTCAAGCGGCAGAAAAAGGAGCTACACCGGGCAATTGCTCTGGCCTTGTTGCAGACAGGCCAGGCAGCCGCAGGGCTGGAGGCGGCACTGGCATGGCACGTGGTGCAAGGAGAGCTTGGCCCGGAGCACTGCCAGCTAGTGCTCGCTGCCGCCGAGCAGTGCTTGCAACGAGGGAAAGCCAAGGAAGCCATTGCCGTGTTGCAGGCTGTGCCCCCAAAGTGGCTTGCTCACGATGCGGGGGCTGAGCTGCGGCGGCAGGCTCTGCTAGCTGACGCTCATCTCGCCTTGGGCGCCTACGCGGAAGCCTCGAACGTCCTTGCCTCATTGCTGGGGAAAACCCGCGAGCCACGGGAGAGGGCGAGAGTGCTCACCCGGGCGGGGTGGGTTTATGCGCTGCAGGGGAAGGCAAACCTGGCTGCCAGGCACCTGGAGAAGGCGCGCGGTGCTGGCGATGCCCTTGGTCCGGAAGATGCGGCTCTTGTGGCGGCAGCGTTTCGGTTGCTTTACGATCGGCCGTGAGAAAGAGCCTGCGGAAATGCGTTGAGCGCGCAGACGTGATATATTACGCGGCGATTGGCTGTAGCCGGGGAGGACCTTGGGCAAAGGACCGTGGATCAATGGGCGGACAGCTCGTGCCCTGGCACTTGCGGCTCAACTGGGCACGGCTGTGGCCGCAAGCCTTGGTCTAGCCATTGGTGGCGGGCTCTTGCTGGACCGGTGGCTCAAGACATGGCCTGTGTTTTTGCTTCTCGGCATTGCAGTTGGGCTTTTGGCCAGCTGGTACACAATTGCTTCCCTGGCACGAGAACTGCCGGGGCAGAAAAAGCGGAACAAAGAGCACAACCTGAAGGATGAGTGAGGCGGGAGGTCACAGTTGGAGATCACTCTTGCCGCAGAGCCAGTGGCAAGGCTCGGTGATGTCGTCATCACCAACACAATGATCACGAGCGCCATTGTGGTTCTGTTGTTGCTTGCAGTGGCGGCGGTCTACCGGGCGCGGCTCTCGACCGACTCGCCTGGCCGCTTTCAAAGCCTGATTGAATCCGTACTGGAATTTGTTCTCAACCTGTGCGAGGCAACGGCCGGGAAAGAGCTGGGTCGGCGTGTGTTTCCTCTGGTGTGCACGTTCTTCGTCTTTATCCTGACAGCCAACTGGTTTGGGCTACTGCCGGGCTTCAGCGCCATCTGGGTGGTGAATTTCGAGGGCCATCGGGTGCCGCTGCTGCGCGCAGCAAATAGCGACCTCAATATGACCCTTGCTATGGCGCTGATAGCCGTGGGGACGGTGCAAGTGCTCGGGGTGACCACCCGTGGGCTCGCGGGCTACCTGAAGGAGCTCGCCACGCCGCTTTTCCTGGCCCCCATTCATATAATCAGCGAGATTTCGCACGTCATATCGTTGGCAGGCCGATTGTTTGGCAATATCTTCGGTGGCGAAGTCCTGCTCCTGGTCATGTACTCGATACTCCCATATGTTGTTCCAGCATTGTTCGTGGGGCTTGAGGCACTTTTTGGCTTTATCCAAGCGCTTATATTCACTGTGCTTTCTGTGGTCTACATTTCGCTTGCTGCCGGTGCTGAGGAGGCTCCATCTGCGCATGCTGCCTAGATGGCACTGCGCGTGGCCGGCGGTGCTCCTGTGGCTAACTTTCTGTGAGGAGGTGTTCGGTTCACATGGAAGGTGAAGCGTTGGTGAAGCTCGCGGCTGCCATCGCCATTGGGGTGGGGGCAATTGGGCCTGGGTTGGGGATTGGCTTTGCTGTGGGCAAGGCTATGGAGGCAATCGGGCGCAATCCGGAGGCGGAAGGCGCTATCCGCACGACGATGATCCTGGGCGCTGGCTTGGCGGAGGCTGTGGCGATCTATGCGTTTGTCATTGCGCTGATCCTCAGCCTGGTCATCTGAGATGAGTTCGTCGTTTGGCTTTGGCGGGCTCTTGGGCAGCTCCTGTACAGCGGCGGTTATGGCTCATGGAAAAGCTTGGGATTGACCTCTGGGGTCTACTTTGGCAGGCAGTGGCGTTTGGCGTGCTTGTCTTTGGCCTTTACAAGTTGCTCTATCGGCCGACGCTGCGCATGCTAGATGAGCGCGCGCAGCGCATCCGTCAGGGGCTGGCGGATGCGGACCGAGCGCGTCGCCGGTTGGAGGAAGCCGAGCGGGAGTACGTGGCTCGGCTGGAGGAAGCCAGCCGAGAGGGGCAGCGGAAGGTTTCTGAGGCCACTCAGGCTGCCCAGAGGCTGCGGGATGAGATCCTCGCGCAAGCACGCCAGGAAGCGGCAGCTTTGATCATGCAGGCGCGCCAGCAAATTGAGGCGGAGCAGCGGCAGGCACTTGAGGAAGTGCGCGCACATATTGCTGAACTTGCTGTTGAAGCGGCCAGGCGAGTGGTAAGGGCCTCGCTAGACGAGGAAGCGCAGCGGCGCCTCGTCGAGGAGTTCCTTGCCGATGAGATGCGCCAGTAGGTGGCCAGGCCATGAGGGCGAGGGATCTGGCAAGTGCATACGCGCAGGCCATTCAGGAAGAAGCCTTGCGGCCTTGGTTTGCGGCCATGAGAGCCGTGGCCGAGCGGCTTCGGCAGGAGCCCGAGTTGTTGCTCGCCCTCAACGACCGAGCCGTTGACTTCGGCGAGCGCAAGCGCTTGCTGGAGGCGATTCTGCCGGAGGGCCTGAGCGCGGAACAGCGCAATCTCTTTCTGCTGCTGCTGCAGGAGGGCCACCTTGGTCTGCTTGATGAGATCATCTCGCTCCTGCGGGAGATAAGCATGCCGGGTGGCATCTTGGCGGAGGTGACAAGCGCCGTTGCCCTTACAGCCGAGCAGCAAAAAGCCATAGAGGCCAAGCTGGTGAGGCGTTATGGCGAAGGCATACGGGTGGAATGGCGCGTCGACCCGAACATCCTGGGCGGGATAATCGTCAGAGTTGGGGACGAGGTGCTCGATGGCAGCGTCGCCGGCCGGTTGGAGAGCCTCAAGGCTGCCCTCATCGGCGGCGAGGCAGCCGGGCGGTGAGCAGCGGCCACAGCTGGAGGTCAGCGGAATTGCTAAGGGCGGAGGATTTGGTCTCTTCCATAAGGGCGCGGCTGGAGCGCTTTGAGCCCAAGGTTCTGGAGGCGAACGTCGGCGTTGTGCAGCAGGTGGGTGATGGCATCGCTTACGCAACTGGGCTCGCAGGCGTGATGGCCAGCGAGCTAGTGCAGTTTCAGGATGGGACCATGGGGATAGCGCTCAGCCTGGAAAGGGATCGCGTTGGGATCATCATCTTGGGCGAGTACGCTGGCATCGAAGAGGGGGATGAGGTCCGGGCGACAGGCCGCATCGCATCCGTCCCGGTGGGCGAAGGGCTGTTGGGGCGGGTGGTGAATGCGCTGGGGGAGCCGGTTGACGGCAAGGGGCCTATTGAGGCAGCCACCTACTACCCGGTGGAGCGGATCGCTCCGGGCGTTGTGCGACGGGCAAACGTCGACACACCCGTGCAGACGGGGATCAAGGTGATAGACGCCATCATCCCAATCGGGCGCGGGCAGAGGGAGCTCATTATTGGGGACCGGCAGACGGGCAAGACGACGATCGCTGTCGATACGATCCTCAATCAGGTGGGCAAGGATCTCTACTGCATATATGTCGCCATCGGGCAAAAGCAGTCTACTGTCGCCCAGGTTGTGGCGACGCTGGAGCGATACGGTGCCCTGGCCCACACAATTGTCGTTGTTGCATCGGCAGCGGATCCTGTGGCCCTTCAGTACCTGGCTCCGTATTCCGGCTGCGCCATGGGCGAGTACTTCATGGACAACGGCAAGGACGCGTTAATTGTCTACGACGACTTGCTCAAGCACGCCTGGGCGTACAGGCAGCTTTCATTGCTTTTGCGGCGTCCGCCAGGGCGGGAGGCATACCCAGGAGACATATTCTATCTGCACTCCCGGCTGCTCGAGCGGGCAGCGCGGATGGCACCGGAATATGGCGGTGGCAGCCTGACGGCGCTGCCAATTGTGGAAACGCAAGAGGGGGATATATCTGCCTACATCCCGACGAACATCATTTCCATCACAGATGGGCAGCTATACCTCGAGGCCGATCTGTTTTATGCAGGGATCCGGCCGGCGGTGAACGTCGGCCTATCCGTGTCGCGCGTTGGAGGCGCTGCGCAGCGGCCCATAATGAGGCAGGTGGCCGGGCGGCTGCGCCTTGAGCTTGCGCAGTACCGGGAGCTCGCGATATTCACTCAATTTGGTGCGGAGCTTGATGCGGCAACGCGGGCACAGCTGGAGCGGGGCAGAAGGCTCACGGAGCTTTTGAAGCAGCCGCAGCATGAGACGTTCTCCCTTGAGGATGAAGTTATTTCCCTTTACGCTGGGATAAGCGGTTTTCTGGACGACCTGCCTGTGGAGAGGATCCGCTCCTTTGAGGCTGGGCTGTTACGGTACGTGCATGCGCAGTACCCGGGCCTGTGCGAGGTGCTGGCACGCGGAGAGCGCATGTCCGCTGAAACAGAGCGAGCGTTGCGAGCAGCAATCCAGGAGTTCAAAAGTTCTGGAGCTTTCTAGGCCATGCCGAACGTAAGGCGGCTGGTTCGACGTATCGAGACGGTGCGCAGCCTTGCGCAGGTGACAAAGGCTATGGAGCTCATCTCGGCCTCCCGGATGCGCCGAGCACAGGACCGGGCGCTTGCTGCAAGGCCGTATGCCCAAAAGCTGCAGCAAGTGCTCGAGCACTTGGCGACTGCGGCCAGCAAGGGGGCGGACGAGGAGATCCATCCGTTTCTGCGGGAGCGGCCTGTCAGCCAGGTGGCGATTGTGGTTGTCGCCTCAGACCGGGGTCTGTGCGGCGGTTACAACGCAAACGTTGTGCGCGCTGCCCTTGGCTATGAGGCATCGCTAGAGGCGAGGGTCCGTTACGTTACGGTGGGCCGGCGAGCGAGGGAGGCGATCCTTGGGGCCGGGGGGCAGTTGATGGCTGACTTTCCGGGCCTTCCTGTGAACGTCACCCTCGGTGATGCCGCGCCGATCGCGCGGCTGCTTGAGAGCGCGTATCTGGCGGGCGAGATCGATGCAGCAGCTATTGCTTACACTCGCTTCGTCAGCACGATGGCACAAGTGCCAGCTATCTTGCCCATATTGCCGTTCGGGAGGGACAGGCTTGCTGGCGACAAGCCGGGGCCAGCAATCCCGCAGTTTATTTACGAGCCCGAGGCAAGGCTGTTGTTGGAGTATCTCCTTCCTCATGCTGTGGAGATAGCTGTGCTCAGCTGCTTGCTTGAGGCAGCCGCTAGCGAGCACTCAGCCAGGATGGTGGCCATGCGCAACGCGACTGAGAATGCCAACGAGATGGGGCGAGAGCTCGTACGGCTCTTCAACCGTTTGCGCCAGGAACGCATCACGAACGAAATTTTGGACATAGCAGGCGCCACCGAAGCCGTAACGACTCTAGCCAGACAGGCAGGGTAGAATTCGCCTGAGCTGGAGGGACGGAGGGCAGATGCCAGCAGGAGTAATTGGCAAAGTTGTCCAGGTGGTCGGGCCAGTCGTGGACGTGGAGTTCCCGCCGGACCAGCTGCCGGAGATTTACGACGCGCTCGAGATCAACCTGGATGGGCGGCGACTGGTGCTGGAGGTACAGCAACATGTGGGGAACGACTCGGTTCGCTGCCTCGCGATGGATACAACTGATGGGTTGCGCCGCGGGACGCCGGTGAGGCAGACAGGGGGGCCCATAAAGGTGCCGGTGGGACCAGGCATCCTGGGGCGGATCTTCAATGTGATTGGGGAGCCAATAGATGAGCTGGGCCCTGTCGAAGCAGTGGATTATTACCCCATACATAGAGAGCCGCCGCCGTTTGCGGAGCAATCCGCGCGCACGGAGTTCTTCGAGACTGGCCTGAAAGTCATTGACCTCATCGCTCCCTTCACCAGAGGCGGCAAGACCGGCGTCTTTGGTGGCGCCGGCACGGGCAAGACGATCATCATCCAGGAACTCATTCGCAATATCGCTGTGGAGCATTCCGGGTACTCAGTCTTCACCGGCGTCGGGGAGCGAAGCCGCGAGGGCACGGAGCTGTGGCGGGAGATGCAAGCCTCGGGCGTGCTGCCAAGGACGGTCATGGTTTTCGGGCAGATGAACGAGCCACCAGGGGTGCGCTTGCGCGTGGCCCTCACGGGGGTTACCATGGCGGAGTGGCTGCGCGATCAGGGAGCCGAGGTACTGCTTTTCATCGACAACATCTTTCGTTTCGTGATGTCCGGCTCTGAGGTCTCGGCACTGATGGGCAGAATGCCTTCAGCTGTTGGCTATCAGCCCACGCTGAGCAGCGAGATGGGGGAGTTGCAGGAGCGGATTACCTCTACGCGGCGGGGTGCCATCACGTCGATGCAAGCTGTCTACGTGCCGGCCGATGACTACACGGACCCGGCGCCCGTCGCTACATTCGCCCACCTCGACGCGACGATCTCCCTGCAGCGCGAAATCGCGGCGCAAGGCCTCTACCCAGCAGTTGACCCTCTGGCGTCGACCTCGCGTATCTTGGATCCGCGCATTGTGGGCGAGGAGCACTACCGGGTGGCACGGGAGGTGCAGCAAGTGCTGCAGCGCTATAAGGACCTCCAGGATATCATCGCCATACTGGGTGTCGACGAGCTTTCAGATGCGGACAAACTCGTAGTGGCACGGGCGCGCCGGATCCAGCGTTTCCTCTCTCAGCCTATGTTCGTTGCTGAGCGGTTCACGGGCAAGCCGGGACGGTACGTGCCCATCGAGGAGACAGTGCGCGGCTTCAGGGAGATACTGGAGGGCAAGCACGACGACGTGCCAGAGCAGGCTTTCTTCATGCAGGGCACGATCGACGACGTTTTGCGCGCTGCTGAGGAGTTGCGCTGAGCATGGCTCGGGAGCTCTACGCTGAGGTGGTCACGGCAGAGCGGCTGGTTTATGCAGGCCCGGTCAGGTATGTGAGCGCGCCGGGGGTGCTGGGGCGCCTGGGCATTCTGCCGGGCCACGCGCCACTGCTTGCGGCGCTGAGGCCGGGGGAACTGCGTATCCAACCGCTTCATGGCAATGGCGAGATCAGCCTGGCCGTGAGCGGCGGGTTCCTTGAAGTGGCGGAAGGGCGTGTGATGGTTCTGGCCCGGTCAGCAGAGCGGCCGGAGGAAATTGACATCGAGCGCGCGCGCAGAGCGCGCGAGCGCGCCCTTCAGCGGCTGCGCGAGAACGGTGGGATAGACCGCGCTCGAGCGCTCGCTGCAAAGGAACGGGCCGAGGCGCGCCTTGCGGTGGCCGCCAAGCGCGGCGTCGGCAGCTCAAGCGGCCAACAGTTGTAGGGCAAACCGAGGCGGAGTGGGGGAAGTTGGCGAAGTATATTGGGGTAGATTTAGGAACTGTCAACATCAAGGTTTACGTTTCGCCGCGAGGCATCGTCCTGCAGGAACCATCGGTGGTGGCCATCTCGGTAAAGGAGGGCAAAATCGTCGCCATCGGGGATGAGGCTCGAGAAATGGTCGGGCGCAACCCGGAAAGCATTGAGGTGGCTCGGCCCCTCCAGGACGGCGTGATCGCCGACTACGTAGTCACCGAAGCGATGTTGCGTTACTTTCTGAACCGGGTGTGCGGCCGCTTCCGGCTGTTCAAGCCTGTGGTCATGATCACGGTGCCGATCGGTGTGACTACGGTCGAAAGCCGCGCCGTCCGGGACGCAGCGCTGCAGGCTGGCGCAAAGGAAGCTCACCTGATTGCTGAGCCTCTGGCAGCGGCGCTCGGCGCTGGGCTGCCAATCAGCACTCCGACGGGCAACATGGTTGTGGACATCGGCGGCGGAACGAGCGAGGCTGCGATCATTTCGCTCAACGATGTGGTCGTCGCTGGCTCCGTGCGGGTCGGGGGCAACCGTATCGACCAGGCCATACAAGCTTACATTAGACGCAAGTACAACTTGCATGTCGGCGAGCCCACTGCAGAGGAAATCAAGATAGCGATCGGCAGCGCGGTGCCGACGGACGAGGTTCAGAGCCTGGAAGTGAAAGGGCGGGATCAGATGACCGGGCTGCCGCGAACGATCCGCATCAGTTCCTCGGAAGTGACGGAGGCGATGGCTGAGCCCTTGAGCGAGATAGTGGCCATGGTGAAAGGCGTGCTGGAGAAGACACCGCCCGAGCTCGCCTCTGACATCGTGGACCGGGGCATGGTGCTGACGGGCGGCGGCGCGCTCCTGCGCAATATTGACCGGCTGCTTACCCAGGAGACGGGAGTGCCCTGCTTCGTGGCCGAAAACCCCATGACCTGTGTGGGCATTGGTGCCGGCAAAGCCCTGGAAAACTTCCACATCATGAAGCGAGCCATGGTGCTGCAATAGGGCGCATAGGCCTGTGCTCACTGCGGGCAATGGCGCAGGTAGTAGACCATATGTTGCAGGTGCACGACGGGGTCTATCTGCTCGACGTGAACTTCCGGTGGCGCTGAGAGGGTGATCGGTGCGTAATTGAGGATCGCCCGAACACCTGAGCGCACAAGAAGGTTGGCCACCGACTGCGCCGCTTCCGGCGGGACAGCAACGATCCCGATTTGAATCTGCCGCTTTGGCAACTCATGCGGGATTCTCTCCGGTGGCATAACGACAAGGTCACCGATCTGCTTGCCGATTTTGTCAGGGTCGGAGTCGAAAACGGCGGCAATGTGAAAGCCTCGCTCCTTGAACCCTCCATAGTGCATGATGGCTTGACCAAGCGCGCCCAGCCCGACAAGGGCCATCGGCCATTGGCGATCCAGGCCCAGTATCCTGATGAGCTCGCGCCGCAAGTGAAGGACGTCGTACCCAGTACCCTGCTTGCCGAAACGGCCGAAGTGAGAGAGGTCCTTGCGAATCTGGGCGGGGCTGACGCCCGCGAGCTCGGCAAGTTGTGCTGAGGAAATGAGTTCGACCCCCTGCCTCTGCAAGTACTCGAGGGTGCGCAAGTAGAGCGGCAGCCGGGCCACGACCATGTCTGGAACCTGTGTTGGAGGCAAATCCCCTCCTCGTACTTGCTCCATTGCGCCAAGAAGGCAGAACAAATGCTATCATCTGGAAGTAGTCACAGCAAGCGACAGGCTGGACCCTCCGCGCAAGACGAGAGGATGTGGTGGACTACAGCCCTTGCCCGTGGCTACCTAGTGGAGGTGCCCTTACGGAACGATGCTGACCCCGCTCGATGATACCATAGCCGCAATCAGCACCCCACTGGGCAAAGGCGCGATCGGGATCGTGCGCCTGAGTGGGCCGCAGGCCCTCGCAATAGCCGAAAGCGTTTTCCGGCCAAAGCGCGGGGCTCTGCGCCGGCGCAAACGCCAGTTGTGTTACGGCTGGGCCGTTGACCCCGAGAGTGGTGAGCTCATTGACGAGGTCCTCGCGGTGTTCATGCCTGCTCCTTGCACGTTTACAAGGCAAGATGTGGTCGAAATCCACGGGCATGGCGGGCCGTACGTCTTGCAACGCATCCTTGCCGCATGCTTGCGCAGTGGAGCGCGCATGGCTAGGCCAGGCGAGATGACTTTGCGCGCCTTTGTGAACGGCCGCATTGACTTGGCGCAGGCCGAAGCTATCCGCGACCTGGTGGAAGCGCGTGGGGAAGCGGCGAGGCGCCAGGCACTGGCACAGCTTGAGGGACGGCTCTCGGCCAGGGTCAGGGCGTGCAGGCAGCGGCTCCTTCAGTGCCTGGCTGAGGTCGAGGCATCACTCGACTTCCCAGAGGACGTCGAGCTCGACCAGGGCAGAACGATCGAACAGCTTGGTGCCGCCTTGCAGGAGCTCCAGGCTCTCTTGCGCTCTGCGGAGAGCGGCATCCTAACCCGAGAAGGGGTGCGTGTGGCCATTGTCGGCCGTCCCAATGTTGGCAAATCTTCCCTTTTGAATGCGTTGCTTGGCGAGGAGCGCGCCATCGTGACGCCTGTGCCTGGGACCACCAGAGACACCATCGAGGAATGTGTGAACATTTCTGGTGTGACGTTTGTCCTCACCGACACAGCGGGGCTCACTGAGGAGCCCGCTGACCTCGCTGAGACGATCGGCGTGGAGAGGGCTCGTGCGGCCCTGGCGCGCTGCCATGTGGCACTGGCTGTATTCGACGCGAGCGAGCCCCTCCGCGAGCAGGACGCTGCCGTCGCGCAGGAGGTGGCCCGAGCACCGCGAATGCTCGCGGTCCTGAACAAATGCGATCTGCCTGTGGTGACTGAGAATCCACCTCTTGATAGCTGCCCGGTCATACGCGTATCGGCCAAGACAGGGGCGGGCATAGATGCCTTGCGGGAGGCGCTCGTGCAGGCAGCCTTCTCAACCGACGCTGAGATCGGCCAGGAAGCCGCGATCACGTCGGAAAGACAGAAGATGGCAGTCGAGCGCGCGCTGAAGAGCCTCGCGGAGGGGCTTGAGCTGCTGCGCGCTGGGTTGCCGCTGGATGTTGTGGCACTATGTCTGCAGCAGACCTGCCAGGCGCTGGGCGAGATCACCGGCGAGACCGCGACGGAAGATATCTTGGAGCTTGTTTTCAGCTCGTTCTGCCTTGGCAAATGAACCTAGAGGACATTGGCGTAAATCAGTACGCCTATCACCACGAAAGATGCAGCCGCTATTTTGCGCATGAGCGCTGGGGGAATGACGCATGTTATCGCCTCGCCCAGAAGAACGCCGATGAGAGTGACAAGGCTTAATGCGAGCGCTGCTCCGAGGAAGACGGGCAAAGGCGCGCGATACTTTGCCGTCATGGTGATAACGGCGAGCTGGGTTTTATCTCCAAGCTCCGCCAAGAACAGCAACGCGAAAGTGCTGATGATGATGCGCCAATCCACCGTACCAATTCTCTCCTGAAGGGCGGTATAGGGCAGCCGTAGGGCTGAACCTTGGTAGCGCGGACGAATTGCCAAGTCTAAGGCCCGTTGCCGGCCCGAGGCAAGTTACCACAGGCAGCGGCAGTAGGCCAGCTGCTGGCAGTGCTGACTGGCTTACACATGGTCCCTTGACACCCTGGTAGCTAGTGGGCGGTCAAGGCACCGCGCAATTGCCCGCAACCCGCCCCTATGCTGACTCCTTTGCTCACCCGGATAGTGCAGGGAATGCGGGCACGCCCAAGGATCCGCTGAAAGAGCATGAAGGCGGCTGGCGAGGCAGGGCGCAGCTCAACGCCCGGCACGGGGTTGAGCACAAGCAGGTTCACGTGCGTTGGGAGCTGCCCGATGAGGGAAACGAGGCGATGCGCATCGGCTTCAGAGTCGTTCACGCCCTGCAACAGGAGATACTCGAAGGTTATGCGCGCGCCCTTGCGCCGCGCGTATTCCTCGCAGGCGGCCACAAGATCTCGCAATGGGACTCGTCCCGCCGCCGGCATCAGCATGGCCCGCACCCGGTCGCTGGTCGCGTGCAGTGAGATGGCGAGGCCCAGCGGAGCAGGGTGGGCGGCCAGGCGCCTGATCCCTTCTGGGAACCCCACGGTGGAGATGGTAATGCGCTTGGGGGCGATGCCCAGGCCTTCTGGCCGGCACACTCGGTCAATAGCCTCCAGGCAAGCGTCGAGATTGAGGAGCGGTTCACCCATCCCCATGAACACGATGTTGGAGATCTGCGAGCGCGGGTTGGCTCTGCGCGCTTCACGAGCGCAGTGTACCACCTGGTAGGAGATCTCGCCTGCAGCGAGATTCCTGCGGAATCCAGCCAGACCTGTAGCGCAGAAAACACAGCCCAGAGGGCACCCAGCCTGGCACGAGACGCACACAGTGTACCCGTGCCTTTCCTTGAGCAATACAGTCTCCACTACCTCTCCATCGCCAAGGCGAAGGGCGAACTTCGTCGCGCTGCCATCGGGCTCGCTCACACTGGCCAGGCTCTCTATGGTCGCCAGGGAGAAGCGGGCGCTCAGCCGGCTGCGCAACTCCTTTGGTATGTCGGTCATTTCGTCGAAACGAGTGGCACCGCGAGCATATGCCCACTTCCACAGTTGTCGGGCGCGGTAGCGAGGCTCGCCCCACTCGAGAAGAAGCCGCTCCAGCTCGGGTATGGCCAAAGAGTAGAAGTCCTGGAGCTCGTGTGGGGGAGAAGCAGGCCACCCCTGAACGTCCGAAGGAAGAGCGGTTTGGTCGCTCATGACCCCGACCTGGCAGAAGCGATTGCGATGAGGAGTGCCTGTGGATCTGGGAAGACGAAATCTGGTGCGGCGCTGGCGGAAGCCAAATGCTCGGCCGTGGTGACGCCGCACAGGAGCAGCACCGTGAGGAGGCCTGCTCTCCTGCCGCCGACGACATCCGTCTCCAACCTGTCACCCACGCAAGCTACCGCCTGGGCTGGCAACCCCAGCTGCTGCACCGCCCAAAGGAGTATTCGCGGCTCGGGCTTGCCGACCACCACTGGGCTTATGCCTGTGGCCACCTCCAGGGCAGCCAGAATCGCGCCGTTGCCGGGGATTTCCCCTTCTGGGGTCGGCAATGTGCGGTCAGCATTTGTGGCGATGAAGGCCGCCCCAGCCCGGATGGCGAGCGCCGCTTCTTTCAGTTGGGCAAAAGTGAGGGACCGATCCAGCCCGACCACGACCGCAGTGCAGCCATCACGACTTGCCATTATGCGAAAGCCAGCCTGCCGAAGGGCTTGCCTAAGCCCATCCTCGCCGATCACGTAAAGCTGCGCCCCAGCCGGCAGGCGCTCCTTCAGGTATGCGGCTGTTGCAAGCGAGGACGTGAGTATGCGGCTTGCAGGCACCCGAATTCCCATGCCGGCGAGCTTTGACTCGTACTGCTCGGGGGTGAGTGTCGAGTTATTGGTTAGCAACAGGAATGGGATCCTGTGCTCTTGCAAGAACTCCAGCAACTCCTTTGCCCCGGTTATTGGCTGTGTGTCTCGGTAAAGGACCCCGTCCATGTCCAAGATCCAGCCCTGTACTTCTTTCAGACGCTCCTTTTCCATTCCTCCTCACACCTTGTCCGACATTTACCTGCGGTTGGAATCTTGCTTGCGTGCGTACTCGATTTGCAGCGGTGTCCCCGGGAAAGGGTACAGAGCACGAACCTGATTCTCCAGGTAACGCGTGAAGGAGAAATGCGCAAGCTTCGGCTCATTTACAAGAGCGAGAAACCGTGGGGGCGCGACGCCGACTTGGCGGAAAGAGAAGATGCGAAGCCGCTGCCCACCCTTGGATGGCGGGTTGACCCGCAATAGCGCTTGGCGCACCATTTGCGAGAGCTCGGCATCACTGATTCTCTTTTGGCGGGCTGAGGCGACAGTGAAAACATGCTCCATCATGCCGTCTAGGCCGTACCCTGTCTTGGCAGACACGCAGGCGACTGGGGCATAGGAGGCAAACTTGAACGCATCGCGCACCTCGGCAAGCCACTCCTGCTGGGCGGCAGCCGAGCTCACCAAATCCCACTTATTGGCCACCAGGACAATGCTCTTGCCAGCATCGAGAACATAACCAGCGATGTGGGTGTCCTGAGAGGCAACGGGCTGAGAGGCATCCAGCACCAGTAAGGCCACGTCGCAGCGCTCAATCGCCTGCATGGCGCGCAGGACGCTGTACTGCTCTACACCCGGCACGATCCGTCCTCTGCGACGGATCCCAGCGGTGTCGATGAGCGTGATTCTTCTATTGGCATACTCCAACTGCGTGTCGATTGCGTTCCTGGTCGTCCCTGGAACCTCGCTTACGATGACGCGCTCTTCGCCAAGCAGGGCATTCAGCAGCGATGACTTGCCCACATTTGGCCGACCCACTATCGCGATGCGCAAGGAGGCGTCCTGTTCTGGCGTTTTCTGCGGCTCTTCAGCGGCCGGTAGATGTCTAACCACCTCATCCAGGAGGTCACCTGTACCCGACCCGTGCAGGGCAGAGATAGGCAGCGGCTCCCCCAGACCAAGCCGGTAAAAGTCGACTACATCCTGGCGCAGCCGAAGGCTGTCCGCCTTGTTGGCGGCGACCACAATGGGCTTACCCGAGCGCCGCAGCATTTCTGCCACAGCCTCATCCGCGGCAGTCACACCTTCTGAAGCGTCGACGACAAGGATGAGCAAGTCCGCTTGCGCTACAGCTTCCTGGACCTGGTTGTGGATGGCCTCCATGTAGGTGGAAGAGCCCGGTGCGAGCGACCCTTGAGCTGAGTACGACAGATCCAGGCCACCCGTATCTATCAGAATGAAATCCCGCCCGCGCCACTCAACACGGCCGTAGAGACGATCACGAGTGGTGCCAGGCACGTCATCGACAATCGACAGGCGCCTGCCCACAAGCCTATTGAATAGGGCGGATTTACCCACGTTTGGGCGCCCCACCAGGGCAACTACTGCCATGTGCATACCTCTCGCTTCTCTATAGGCAAAGTATAGCATTGCCGGGTACGGCGAGGCTTCATTTGCCCTGCGAGGAGCCGCGGGTGCTCATTCAGCGGATCACGATACGGAGTGTCCCAATGCTCTCGATTGTCCCCTCCACGACATCTCCGGGGCGCAGGTAAACGCCGCGCGCATCCCCTACGCCCGCGGGGGTGCCTGTCATGATGAGGTCTCCTGGCTCCAAAGTCATGATCTGGGAGGCGAAGAAGACGATCTCATAGGGGTCAAAGATCATCTGAGCAGTTGTGGCATCCTGCATAGTAAGGCCATTGACCGTGAGCCGGATGCGAAGGTTGGTCGGGTCAATCGAGCCATCCGCCGGCACAATACAAGGCCCGACTGGAGCAAAACCGTCATGCCATTTGCCACACAGCCACTCGTGGAAGGCAGTGCGCGGCTGCTCGGCCCGCTGCGGGTTGAGCCGCAGACGGCGGTTGCTCAGGTCCAGCCCAACAGTGTACCCGGCGATGACATTCCTCGCCTCGGTCACACTAACGCACTTGGCATAAGTGCCGACTACAACCACGAGTTCCACCTCCCAATCTATGTGGCTCGGGGAGTTCGCCGGCAGGGGGATAGTGCTGCCACTGGGCCGTAGAGTCGTCGACGGTGGCTTCAAGAAGAAAAAGGGGAAAGTCCGTGCCTTTTCCACTGCGACGGCGCCACTCTCGCGGATGTGCTCGGCATAATTCCCGGCCAGGCAGATTAACTTGGGCACATGTCGCACGGGCGGGAGGAATGTAACGCTCTCAGCGGCCAGGGGCGCCTCGCGGATTTGTGGTGCGTTGGATACCAGCCTGCGCAGGAGCTGCAGGCCCTCAAGCCGCGGTGGCAGGTAGCTGAGCAGATCATCGCTGGGCTCAGGAAAGAGTGGCCCATCGCGATAGCCCCCGTCCAGGTAAGCTCTGTAAAGCCAGGGCAACGGGATGACGGTGCCCTCCGCAGTGTAGACTGCTGGCACAGGCTCGGATCCTGACAGCAGAATACGGCACAGTCTCATGTGTAACCTCCATCGCTTCGCAAGATGTGCGCTGCGCGTCTAGGGACTGTAGAGCCAATCGACGATGGCGACCTGGCGACCACCTTCGCCTGGCTGACACCTGTTGGACGTGAAGTCCACCTTTACCTTAGGCGAGATAGGCTGCCCAGTCACCGGATCGACAACTGCCAGATAGAAGCTCTCGGGCTTGGGGTATGGACCCGGGTAAAGGTAGAACTCGTAATAGCCCTCGCCCTGCGGGCTATCCGGTCCCTGGCTTGTCGCTAGCTGGGAGTATCCATAGTCGTTCCAGAGCTTGAGCACCTGGCCGGCGACGGGATTATTGTAGGAATCGTAAACGTAGCCGCGTACCTTCGTCACCGTGCAATCCGGTTCGTAGCGCACTGGGCTCCGCGGCACAAACAACGGCTTGGGTGTCAGCGTTGGCGTCGGGATCGGCGTATCCGTGGGCGTAGGGGTGGCAGTAGGGGTCTCTGTTGGAGTGGCCGTCTGTGTGGGCGTGAGAGTTGGAGTGAAGGTTGAGGTAGGCGTCGGGGTGGCCGTGGGCGTAGGGGTCCAGGTAGGGAAGGCGCCGGGCTCGGAACGCAGTGGCCTGATGGCTGTCAGAGCCTGCGGCGGGAGCGTCGGTGGTGCGTTGAGGGCTCCGATGGAGCTCCTCCAGGCCTCGACAAGGAACCGACGCATCCGCGCCTGGTTGACGCTAAGGAGCAAGACGGCGGCGAGCACCGCAAGTGCCGCACCGGCCAGGGCAGCAAAGCGAGGCCACCTGCGGCTGGGCTCCGCCGCAGGAGCACCCCATCCGTAAAGCTGATAGGCCGTCTCAAGTGTGCTGACTTCCCCCGGTGGCGCAGCGGGCAGGCGCAAGTGCGGGTGCCGGAACCTAGGGCATTGCTCGAAGTCTTCACTCAGGCAATAGCGCTCTTGATCATCGGGGTGAATGGGAACAGCTTCATCGGCTCGGTAGCATCTGTGCGCCGGCGTGACATAAAGGAAGAATGAGCCCCGGTCGCCAGCCAGCCCAAGATATGGGCAGGATGTGCGACTACCTTGCGCTCCCACGTTCACCTCACGAGCTGAAAGTTGATTTCATAGACCACCTGCCCGGTGAAGTTGGGCTCGTCGGTGCTGAACCAGTACTTTTCGGAGCTGCGATCCTCGGCCACGACAAAGATGTTGAATTTGCCTCGGCTCAAGCAGAATTCGTAGGTGCCATCCGGGTTGATGGGCTTGTCCGGGGTCCCCACCAGCAGGTAGCCGTCCGTCCACTCCACAGCAACGGCGACTGAGCTTGTGATGTTGTTGCCATACTGGTCGAAGACGCGCCCGAACACCTTCGCGCAGACGTCCACCCCGCCCGGAAGGAGCGTTTTAGATGGTGTGCCCATGACCATGAAATCGTATGGTGGTGGGGGTGGCGTATTAGTGGGGTAGGGCGTGTACGTGGGCGGCTTCTGCGGCTGTGCTGAGGGCCGCGTTGCCGTTGGCGAGAGCTGAGGTGCCACTGTTGGCGTCGCCAGGGGAGAATCGAAAATGGGGCTTTGGAAGGTTGTGGTCAGAGCCGGCAGCGGAGTCGCCGTCACTTGTGGCGGAGTGAGGGTTGCGCTCGGGGCCGGTGGCTGGTCCGTCGGCACAGTGGGGGAGGCGCTGCTCACGGGGGAAAGAATCGGCGTGGGCGTCCATGTGGGCCATGGGGTGGGCACGGGGCTGCTCTCTACGGTCGCCTGCCCAGGGCTTGCCATGAGCGCTGCTGTGGGCAGTGGCTGTGGCGTCAGCCCATGGGCGAGGTAGGCGCTGGCAGCTACAGCTGCGATGAACAGGAGCAGCATAGGTAAGGTGTAGGCAAGAAAACGCCGCCAGGGCATGCCGAGAACGCGCCGTCGCCGGCTCTTTCGCTTCTTTGGCTGAGGAACCGGCAATGCGTTTGGGTCAGTTAGCCTGGGGCAGGATACGTGCAGAGGAGCAAGGCAATAATGCTCCTGATCCTGCCGCCGAATGGGCAAGGGCCTCTGCCACCGGTAACAGCGGTGCCTTCTTGTGGGCTCGGGGTAGTAAGCATGCCGGTCATCGGCCTTGCCCAGGTATGGGCAGCGTATGACATCCACGCGCTTCTCCGCTCAGCCCTTGCGCTCTTGCGCCGCATCTGCGTCCTGCGCCATACGACCGACCAGAACGATTTCCCCGGGGACCTCATCCGGGCTGGCATAGTAGTAGCCGTAATAGTAGTGTGAGTAGTAGTAGCCAAGGTCGCTCTGACGAACCATGTTCAGGACGGCCCCGATAATGTCCACGCCGCTTCGCTTAAGGGTCTGCAGTGCGCGCAGGATAACGTCCTTGCGCGTCCGCCGCGCTGCGACGACCAAGAGAGCTGCGTCCGCGTTTTGAGCCAGCAGCAAAGCATCCGTCACGGAAAGCACAGGAGGGCTATCAATGACCAGAGCGCTGCAGCGCCTCTTCAACTCAGCAAAAAGCTGAGACGCACGTCGAGACGAGAGAAGGTCGAGCGGATTCGGTGGCAGCGGCCCGCTGGGCAGAAGCTGGAGGCCAGG
>JAPWUW010000159.1 GCA_028275325.1 Anaerolineae bacterium
AAGAGCCAAGCCGCAGGGTCGGGAGGCTGCCTTTGACGGCGTGGCCGCGCAGGCCTAACCTACTGAGCATGTCAGCCTGCAAGGCCTGGGATGGAGGTGAGTTCATGCCAGTTCGTCAGGTGAAAGTTGGCATCATCGGGCTTGGCCGCAGCGGCTGGGATATCCACGTGCGCACCTTGTTGCGGCCGATGCTGCAGCCCCTGTACCGCGTTGTCGCCGTCACGGATCCGATCCGGAGCCGGGTGGAGGAAGCACAGCAGCAGCTCGGTTGCCGGGCCCTGCCCGATTACGAGGCGCTCGTCCAGGATGCGGAGGTGGAGCTCGTCGTCGTCGCCTCCTTGAGCCGCGACCACGCCCGGCATGCGATCGCGGCGCTGCGTGCGGGCAAGCACGTCCTGTGCGAGAAGCCTATGGCCACAAGCCTTGCCGATGCCGACGCTATGGTGCGCGCGGCAGAGGAGGCGGGGCGCATACTCACGGTAAACCAGCAAATGCGCTACCTGCCGGATACGCGCAAGGTCCTTGAGGTTGTCTCCTCCGGCAAGCTCGGGCGGATCCTCCTTGTGCGGCTTGCGGCGCATTCCTTTGGCCGCCGCTGGGACTGGCAGACCCTCAAGGAGTTTGGCGGCGGCATGCTCAACAACTGGGGGGCGCACCTCATCGACCTCGGCCTCCTTTTCCTCAAGGGGGAGCCGCAGGTCTTCTGCCAGCTCGAGAACACGCCGCTCTACTGCGGCGGGGATGCCGAGGATCACGTGAAGGTGGTCATGTACGCGCCCGGCCAGCCCCTGATCGATGTGGAGATCACGCACGCTTGCGCCTTCCCGCAGGAGCGCTGGCTTGTCATGGGCACCCAGGGCAGCCTCACGGGCAGCCCTCAGAGGCTCACCTGGAAGTACTTTGACCCTCGGCTCCTGGAGCCGCGCACCGTCTCCAAGGAGCCCACTCCCGATAGATCCTACAACCAGGAAGATCTCCCCCTGCAGGAGGAGATCTGGGAGCGCTCTCGGGATACGACCACTGGCTACGAGCTCCTGTACCTTGACTTGCACGAGAGCATCGTGCAGGGCAAGCCTCCTGTCATCACTGCCGAGAGCGTGCGCCGCCAGATTGCCGTCCTCGAGGAGTGCCGCCGGCAATCGCCCCTTTACGCTGGTGGCTGAGCATGCGGGGGAAGACACCTTTCCTTGCCGCCTTTGAGGGCTGGGCCACGCACAGGCCGCCTGCCTGGGAGCAGGCCTTCTCCTCCGATGTCGCAAGCGCCATCCTTGGGCGGGAGGCCTGCACCGGCTCCACCGTGCTGCACTACCAGGAGGCGGTGGCTGGCAGCCAGGGCGAGGCGGCCTACCAGGAGTTCGTGGAGCGGGTTGGAGAGGATGTGATTGCGCTTGCCCGCGCCCTGAACTGGTCCGCAGTGAGCCCGCCCTGGCTGCGTGGCCGCCCTTCGCGCAGGTTGGATGAGCACACGTTCGCCTACGGGCAAGGGGATGAGCTGGTGATCTACCGCTACGACCCTGATACCTGCACTTATGGGCCTGTGGCCTATGCCCAGCCGCCCAGATGGAGGGAGCGGGGAGCGCTGGAGGCGAAGGTGCGCAAGGCCTGGGAGGCTGCCGAGCGGTGGCCGCAGGAAGGGCAGGCTGAATACGAGGCGACCCTTCGGCGCTGGCTCGCTCTGGCCGGCGAGGAGTTTGCGCTCGTCATCGGCGCAGCGGGCCTGAGCGTCCCCCTCAACGAGGAATGGATGATCGCCTGCGCGCTCGAGCCACGGCTTGTTGGGGAGTACCTCGATGCGCAGGTGTCCGTAGGGCTGCGCCAGCTCGATCTCCTTGCTGCAAGCGGCGTGCGCTACGCCAATGGCGGTGGCGACCTTGCGAGCAAGAACGGGCCGCTTTATGGGCCGCGCTTCTTTGCCCAGGTTGTCTTGCCGCGCTACAAGCAGCTCATTGACCACGCCAGGCGCAAAGGCATCTACTACATTTTCCGCAGCGATGGCGATCTCTGGCCAATCGCCGACATGATCTTTGGCGAGGCCGCAGCCCCTGCCTTCAACGAGATCGACTACGATAGCGGCATGGAGATCCCTGCGCTGCAGGAGCGCTTCCCGCAGCTCACGTGCATTGGCAACGTCCCCTGTGGCCTGCTGCGCACTGGCACAGCCGAGGAGGTGCGCCTTTTCGTGCGCGCCCTCAAGGAGAAAGCCTTGCCGCGCGGCCGCTGGGTCGTCGCTTCCGCAAACACGGTCCTGCCCGGGACGCCGCCTGAGAACGTCTTCGCCATGCTCGAGGAAGCCAGCGTGCTGTAGCGGGACGTTGCCTTCCTTTGAGGGGCGGCCGGGCCTGCAGTGCTCAGCTGGTGGGCCCAGGGCCGTGCCGGATGATCGGCAGGATGACGGTGTAAAGCTCTTCGCGCACGCTCACGTCATCCACAAAGGCGATGGTTGGCCGCTCGGCGGAAGACTGGTAGACGTTGAAGACAACCTGCACCCTTTTGCCGCGCCAAGGCGCAAGCGAGAACTGCGCCGCCTGCCAGCCTGGCGTGCTCTGCCACAGGGCGCGCGGCGCGATGAGATAATGCGCACGTGCGGAGCCATCTGCCTCCTTCACGATGACGATGGCCTCGAACCAGTCTTCCCCTGGCTTCTCTTCCTCGCTCTGGATGCGGTAGCGGAAGCGAAGGGTCGGTGCCGTGAGGCTCGGGTCGAGCACGAGCTCCTGGTAGGCGGTGGAGTTCCCGCCGCCCTCAGGCAGGCCGGGGTCGGCCTGGAAGCCGGCCCCGAGCTGCAGGCACTGGCCGTTGCCGGCGCAATCCGCGACCACTTTGGGCGGGGTGCTGCCCATGGTCTGCCAGCCGCTCGCCCCGGCCTCGAAGCCACCGTTGTAGATCAGCTCTGCCGCCACAAGAGGGGAGGCCTTCTCGAGCAGTATGAAGGGCGCGCCACCGATCATGTATTCAGCTGAGTTCGGCAGGTTTTGGTTCGTGGCCCGTGGCAGGCCCACCACGTAATAGCCGTTCTGCGGCGCTATGGCGCGCACGCTGCCATACATATCCATGAGCGCAGCGCTCGTGCTCACGGCGGCAATGCTTGCCTGCACGTCATAGCCCTGCGTTGCCCACATGACGATGAGCCTCTGGCCGGTGCTTGGCCGGTAGAAGGCGATGAGCTCGTGGTCGCCGTTTGGCGTCTGCCGCCAGAGGGGCTGCAGGTCGCGAAATTGCTCCGCCACAACCCTGTATGCCTGGTACGAGGGCCGGGCCGCCGCATCTGAAGGGTAACAGACGCTCCGCGGCGGGTTGCGGAAGAGCCCGTAGGCATCGTGCGCGTCGGGGCCATTGCCGCAATCATCGTGCAGCTGGAAGTGGAAGATGACCCTGGCGCCGGCATAGAGAGCATAGGCGTGGCTCTGGATCACGTAGGCGGCCTGCTCCTCCTTCGTTGCCCTGTAGGGGCTCTTGGGGTCCCAGGTTGGGCCCGGGTAGTCATCCCACACCGGCACGCCCGATTCCGTGACCCAGATGGGCTTGTTCAGCCCGTAGCGCGCAAGGAGGTCCCGGGCGCGCTGGATGTGCGCCAGGGCATCGGCGCTGCGGCTGTAGAAGTGGACGGCCAGGGCGTCGAAGTAGTGGTTGTTGGCCGCGCGCAGGGCCTGATCCGCGTCTTTTTGCATGGTTTCCAGGAGCTGCGGGAACCACCCCGGGTTGAAGTAGGTGGCAAGGCCGCCCAGCAAGACGGTGCAGGCCGGGTCGGCCTGCTTGGCCGCGAGGTAGGCCACCTTGAGGAGCCGGTAGTAGTCGGCTGGGGAGCCAGCCCAGAAGAAGCTCCAATCCGGCTCGTTCCAGATTTCCCAGTGGGAGATGCCGGTTCCCGCGGCCCAGCCGCGCTCCCTGGCAAGCGCTCCGCCAGGTTTGTAGCGGCTCACGACCTCGTGGACGAAGCGGGCCCAGGGGTTGCCCGAGTTGATCTGCTTGCCCGGGCCAGGGATGTCGGTGCCATCCGCGAAGATGGGCTCGTAAAGGCCGCGCGGGGGGCTCGCGGCGCTGGCGATGCGCAGGTCCTGGGCGCGCAGCCGGCCGCTCCCCCACTCCGGCAGGAGCTTGCTCTGCAGCGAGAGCTGCACGCGCGCGTCGCCGAAGGTGGCGTAGGGCCCGGCTGTGCCCATGAGGATGCCAAGCGTGCGCAGGCCGTACTGCACATCCTGCGCTACGGCTTCATCCTGCCGGCGAAAATCGAGCTTGCCCGGCTCCCGCTCGATGTTCTGCCAGTAGAAGGGGTAGCGATCCCAGAGCGCGCCGCCGGAGCGCGCACGGTCGAACCGGGGCTGGTCTGCCGGATCCTCGGCGGAGGTGACGAAGCACAGCCCCAAGGCCGGGTTGGGCGCTGCCAGGACCCGCTCGGCAAGGAGCGCTCTGGGCCACTCCCAGGCCGCGAAGCCAAAGAGCAGGAGTACCACGAGCACTAGCGGGAGGAGAAGCTGGTGACGATGTCGGTTCATGGCCCCTTTCCCCGAGGTTGTGTTGGCTTTTGAACTTTTGCCCTCATGGGCCGCGGAAGACGACTTCGTAGGAGTAGTGCTTTGTCGTGTTGCCGCCGTTGGTGCAGGTCGTCTCATCCGGGAGCTCTACCGTAAGCCCGGCGGCGGTATCGCTTGTGTTGCCGAGCACCTGGACGCTGTAAGTCCCCCCGTACATGGGGAATTCCGCCCAGCCAGGGCCAAGCTCCGGCTTGGTGCCCGTCTGCAGATCGGCATAGCCGCCCTGCCAGGAGACGCGCAGCCCAATGCCGTTGAGGCCTTTTCCCTGCCCATCCGTGACGGCGATGAAGAGGTTGTGCATGAAGTGGTTCTCGGCGCAGGAGAGCCGCCTTGCCCAGGCCAGCTGGAACGTTGGCGCTGCACCAGCGCGCCTTTGCCAGGTGAGCTCAAGCCACTGGTGGCCGTTCTGGCAATCGCTCGCGGTGGGCGCGCGCACAATGGGCGAAAGCAGCGTGCCATCTTCCTCTGATACGGCCGCAAACCACGTGCCGGCACGGGCTCCCGGCCCGAGGAGGAAATCCCAGCGGCCCTGCGCGTCGCTCGGGCTGCTGAGGCCCCCTGCCCACCCATCTGCCCACACGCGCACCCTCTGCCCCGGCAGGGGGTTGCCCTGCGCATCGAGTATGCGGCCTTTGAGGCCGGTGCTGCCGCAGTTTGCCGTACCCGTGATGGGCTCCGCGAGCACGAAAGCGCTCTCGGCGCGGCGCACTGGCGTGGGGCTTGCGGCGGGGCCAGGCGTGGCCGTGGCCGTTGGCGTGGGGAGCACCCGCGCCGGCCCGAAGACAAGCGGCACATAGGCACGGGCCTCTCCCACCGCCTCTGCCCCGGGCAGCCCGACAGCGGCAAACAGGCCGGAGCCGGCCATGGACATAATGCGGGCGGCTACAATTGGCTCGTCGCTCTCGAGAGAGAGGGCGAGGTCGCTGCGCCCCTCGGCAAAGTCGTCCACCGTCACGACCTTGACCTCCCCGGGCAAAAGCGCCCAGCCGCTGTAGCTTGGGGCTTGCCCGGAAGCGACGAGGAAGCGCGGGCTGACGAGCGTGCCCCTGGGGCCAGGGTTGAAGAGGGCAATCCGCATCGTGTACGGGGCTGCGGTTGCCCCTTCGGCGAAGTACCAGCGCCTCGCTATAGCTCCCGCCACAAGGCCTGCCGTGCCGGCCCGGTAAGGGGCATCGTAGAGGACGCACTCGGCAGCAATTGGCTCGCTCGTCACGATGAGGGCGGCCCGCGCACCGGCCGGCACGCGCCCCTCCGCGATTTCCTTGTCGACCCAGATTGTGCGGCGCGCTCCAGCCGGCAGGCTGAAGGCAAGCGTGCTCCTTGCCGGGCCGCTTTCGGCCATGCGGAAAAACGTGATCTCGCCCGTCGCTTCTTTCTCCCCCGGGTTGAGAAGGAGCAGCCACGAGTCCTGCGTCTCGTCGGCTGCGATGTAAGGAACGGCCCACCCCTGCGAGAGCGCCGCAAGCCCCACTGTGGCATGCGCTCCCTGGCCGCCATCGCGCCCGGGGAACCAGGTGATGCGCGCTGCGGCCACGCCCCGATCTGCCCTGAGCACCGTGCCCACGCCCCCCTGAAGCGGGCAAAGCTCAGCCAGGCG
>JAPWUW010000160.1 GCA_028275325.1 Anaerolineae bacterium
ACGTGTTCTGCCTCCTGCCCGGCCGTTTTCGCCATGGACTACACTCCGCGCCAGGTCTGGCGCATGTGCCAGCTTGGCCTCGTCGAGCAGGTGTTGCGCAGCCAGACGATGTGGCTGTGCAGCATGTGTTACCTCTGCCAGCTCCGTTGCCCCCGTGGCATTCCCCTTGCTGATCTCATGACCGACCTCAAGCGGCTTGCCATGCAGCGCGGGCTTGTCGCCTCGCGCCCGAGCCGGCTCTTCTATAGATCGTTCGCGCAAGTCGCTGCCAAGTACGGCCGCATGCGCGAGCTCGAGTTCATGGCGCGTTACCTACTGCTTGCCGGCCCCGCAAGAGCGGTGCGCTATGCTCGGCTGGGGTTGAGCATGCTGCGCCGGGGCAAGCTGCAGCTGGAGTTGCCGCGCCTGCGCGGCCCGGCAGCGCTGCCAGAGCTTGCCGAGCAGGCGGGCAAGGAGCAAAGCTGAGTTGCGCGAGTACATCCTTTACCCTGGCTGCTCTGCTGAGGGCTCAGCAAGGGAGTACAAGGCGGCGACCCTGGAGCTCCTATCAGCCCTTGGCGCCCAGGTCCGGGAACTTCCCGACTGGACGTGTTGTGGGGCAAGCGTTGCCCCGGTTGTGAGCGAGCGGGCAGCCGTAGCGCTGCCAGCGCGCAACCTGGCCCTTGCGGAAAGAGAGGGCCCGGGTGCGCAGCTCATCGCCATCTGCAGCGCCTGCTACACCAACTTGCGCCGGGTTGCTGAGAGAGCCCATGCAGATAGGGCCTTCCGGGCCTTCGCCGGCGAGCTTCTGGCGCGCGAGGGGCTGGCTCTGCAGGGCACCGTAGAGGTGAGGCACATCCTGGACGTCCTGTGGAACGATTTTGGCCCCCAGGCCATCCGGGAGCGGCTCAGGCGGCCCTTGCAGGGGCTCCTTGTCGCTCCCTACTATGGCTGCCAGACGGTGCGCCCATTTGGCTATGGCGACGATCCGCAGCGGCCGCAGTCGATGGCTCAGCTGCTGGAAGCCGCGGGCGCCAATATCCATCACTACGGGCGCGAGGCTTCCTGCTGCGGGACGTCCCTTCTCATGACCAAGATGGAAGTTGGGCTGGCCATGGTCCAGCGCATTCTGGAAGGGTGCCGCCGCGCCGATTGCATAGCCACCGTCTGCCCGATGTGCCAGCTGAACCTCGAAGCCTACCAAAAAGAGGCCTCGCGCCTGGCAAGGGTCGACCTGGCCATCCCGGTGGTGTACTTGCCGCAGCTGCTGGGCCTTGCCCTGGGCCTTGAGCCGGCGAAGCTGCAGTTCGGCCGCAACCTTACTCCGGCGGAGGGGGTACTCGCCAAAGTCTAACTGCAGCGCCGTCGGCCCTGGAGTACAAGGAGGATGGAGCCGTTGGGAGAGGAAATTCGCGTCGGCGTCTACGTCTGCGAGTGCGGCGTCAACATTTCGGCCACGGTTGACGTGCCACGCGTGGTGGCGATGGCAGCCCGTCTGCCCAACGTTGTCGTGGCCAGGCAGCACAAGTACACCTGCTCGGATCCAGGCCAGCGCATGATCCAGCAGGATATCCGCGAGCTTGGCCTAAACCGGGTTGTCGTGGCCTCCTGCAGCCCCCGCATGCACGAGCAAACCTTCCAGAGGGCAATTGCCGCTGCTGGCCTGAACCCCTATTGCCTGGAAATGGCCAACATCCGCGAGCACGTTTCCTGGGTGATCGAGGACAAGGAGCTGGCCACGCAAAAGGCGATGAGGCTCGTCGCTGCGGCAGTGGCACGGGTTGCCCACCACGAGCCGCTCGAGGCGCGCAGCGCGCCGGTGACGCCGGCCGCGCTTGTGCTGGGTGGTGGCATAGCCGGCATCCAGGCGGCGCTCTCCATCGCAGATGCCGGCTACCAGGTCTATCTGGTCGAAAGGTCGCCCTCCATTGGCGGCCGCATGGCCCAGCTGGACAAGACAATACCAACGCTGGATTGCAGCACCTGAATACTCGGGCCGAAGATGATGGATGCCGGTCGGCATCGAAACATCGAGTTGCTAACCTATAGTGAGCTCGAAAGCGTATCCGGCTACGTCGGCAACTTCAGAGTCACGGTGCGCAAGAAGGCGCGCTCCGTAAACGAGAAGCTCTGCACTGGCTGCGGCCTCTGCCAGGAGCGGTGCCCGCGCACGGTGGTCGACAAGGATTACGAGGCTGGCATGGGCAACAGGAAGGCAATCTACAGGCCCTTCGCCCAGGCGGTGCCGAATATCCCCGTCATCGACAGGGAGAACTGCCTCTACTTCACGCGCGGGCGCTGCCGGCTGTGCGAGCGCACCTGCCCGACTGGCGCCATCGATTACGAGCAGCAGGATACCATGGTGGAGCTGCAAGTCGGTGCCATTGTCGTTGCCACCGGCCTTGCCCTCTGGGATCCCTCCAGGGCGCCGCAGTACAGCTACGGCCGCTCTCCCAACATCCTCACGGGGATTCAGTTCGAGCGGCTCACGAGCGCGAGTGGCCCAACCGGCGGCAAGATCGTGACGGCTGAGGGCAAAACCCCGCAGAGTGTGGCCATCATCCACTGCGTAGGCAGCCGTGATGCCAACACGCACCCCTACTGCTCGCGCATTTGCTGCATGTATGCCCTCAAGCACGCTCACCAGATCCGGCAGAAGACCGGTGCCGCCGTGTACGACTTCTACATGGATATCCGCGCTTTCGGGAAGGCCTACGACGAGTACTACATGAGAGTGCAGGAGGAGGGGGTGATATTCGTGCGCGGCCGGCCGGCAGAGGTGGAAGTGCTGCCGGATGGCCGGCTGCGCGTGTGGGCGGAGGATACAGCCATTGGCCGCGTCCTCGCTGTCGACGTCGACATGGTGATTCTGGCGACAGCCCTTGAGCCACAGCCGGACGCGGAGCGCCTTTGCGCGCTCCTTGGCATCAACCGCACTCCGGATGGCTTTTACGCCGAAGCGCACCCCAAGCTGCGCCCAGTGGAGACGGCAATGGCCGGCGTTTACCTTGCCGGCAGCTGCCAGGCGCCGAGGGATGTGCTGGATACAGTGGCCCACGCAGGGGCAGCGGCCATGGAGGTGGTGCGCCTCTTCAACCAGGGGAGCGTCACCATCTCCCCCACCGTTGCCCAGGTGCGGGAAGAGCTCTGCTCCGGCTGCGGGGAGTGCGTCATTAGCTGCCCCTTCAACGCGATTGCTCTCAACGAGCGCGGGCGGGCACAGGTGAACCCAGCTCTGTGCCAGGGCTGCGGCACCTGTGCGGCAGCTTGCCTGCCGGGCGCAATCGCGCCGCTGCACTTCCGCGATGAGCAGCTTGTCTGCCAGATAGATGGCCTTCTCCTGGGGGCAGAAGCCCTTGCATCCGCAGCCGGGCAGGAGGGAGCGTGAGAGCCGAGCAAGCGACAAAGGGGTTCGAGCCGCGCATTGTGGCATTTCTTTGCAACTGGTGCTCCTATGCGGGGGCGGACAATGCCGGGGTGGCCCGGATCCCATCCCCCCACAATATCTTGCCTGTGCGGGTTATGTGCTCCGGGAGGGTCTCGCCGGAGATGATCCTGCACGCCTTCAGAAGAGGTGCAGATGGTGTCCTCGTGCTTGCTTGCCACATTGGGGATTGCCATTACGACACGGGCAACCACCGCACGGCCAAGCGCATCCCCATCATGCGCAAGCTCCTGGAGGCCATCGGCATCAACCCGGAGCGGCTTGAGCTCGACTACGTCTCCTCCGCTGAGGCCCTGCGCTTTGCCGAAGTGACGACGCGTTTCGTCGAGCGCATCCGGGAACTGGGCCCGGCGCAGGCCGAACTGCGCGAGCTCGTGTTCGAGCCGGCCTGGCACGCGCAGCCCGGCAGCCCGCCCTCCCGGGGAGGCAGCTAGCGATGGATTCGCTTCTTGCTGCCATACGGGCTGCGGCCGCAGAAGAGCTCTCGCGGGGCCTTCCGCTTCTCTCGCTCAGGCAGTACCCCTGGGGTGTTGGCCCCTATCTTTTCCGGGACAGTGCCGAGCTCGGCGAGCTGCGCATTGAGCCGCTTTACCCTGTGGGCAAGGCCTTGCTCTCACTCGTTCGCGCCCGGGCTTTGCCCGTGGCAGTTGTGGCCAGGCCCTGCGAGGTGCGCCAGCTTGTGGAGATGGCCAAGCGGCAGCAGGTGCAGCCGGCGGATGTTCGGATCCTGACTTTCAGCTGCGATTCGGCCCAGGCGCAGGTCTGCCGTTGCGAGGAGCCCGGCACAACCAGCCTGGGGTGGCCTGAGCTTGTGGTCATTGGCGAGGAGTCCGCGCAGCCAGCCGCTGCGGCCATCGCCTTGCCGGAGGATCCCGCAGAGCGCCGGCGGTTCTGGGCAGCGCAGTTTGCCAAGTGCATCAAGTGCTACGGTTGCCGCAACGTCTGCCCCATGTGCTTCTGCGAGCACTGCGAGCTCGAGGACCCGCTCTGGGTGGAGCGCGGCAAGCTGCTGCCAGGGCTGCCCATGTTTCACCTGATACGGGCGATGCACATGAGCGCGCGCTGCACAGCCTGCCGGCAATGCGAAGCTGCCTGCCCGGCACATATACCGCTCACCGCGCTTTACGACGCGCTGCGCCAGGAGGTCGGCTCGCTCCTGGGCTACAGGCCGGGTGCCTCGCTCGCGCAGCGCCCGCCACTCTCGCTCAGCTTGAGAGAAGCCCCAATGCAGACTGGGAGGCATTGAGTTGCTGGATTTCCATTGTGTGCGGACTGTCTGCCCCTACTGTGGTGCCGGCTGCCACCTGCTTCTGGAGGTGCTGGATGGCAAGCTGGTGGGCACCCTGCCGTGCAAGGAGGACCCAGTAAGCGACGGGAAGCTGTGCGCCAAGGGCTGGAACGCCTGGCGCTACGTGGAACACCCGGAGCGGCTGCGGACGCCTCTTTTGCGCCGGGGTTCTGTGCTTGAGCCCGTCACCTGGCAGGAAGCCCTCGAGTTCCTCGCCGCGAAGCTGTGGGGGATTCGAGAGGAGCATGGCCCGCAAGCCATTGGCTTCTTCGCCTCCGCCAAGTGCACGAACGAAGAGAACTACCTGATCCAAAAGCTTGCGCGCGCCGTCATGGGCACGAACAACGTAGATCACTGCGCCCGTCTCTGACACGCGCCAACAGTGGCCGGTCTGGCCGCAGCTTTTGGCAGTGGGGCGATGACGAACTCCATCCCGGAGTTCAGTGCGGAGACGAGAGTTTTTCTCATCACCGGCTCCAACACAACCGACACGCACCCGGCCATCGCAAGCCACGTGCTGCGGGCGCGCGAGCGCGGTGCCATGATCATTGTCGTGGATCCCCGGGAGATCCATATGGCCAGGCTCGCCGATCTCTACCTTCAGCCCAGGCCCGGCACGGACATTGCCTGGATCAATGGGCTCATGCACGTCATCCTGAACGAGGGGCTGTACGACCGCGGCTTCGTCGAGGCGCGGTGTGAGGGCTTCGAGGAGTTCGCTGCGAGCCTTGCTGAGTACACGCCGGAGCGGGTCGAAGAGATAACGGGCATCCCGGCCCCGCTGTTGCAGCGCGCTGCGCGAGCCTACGCCGGCCAAAAGCCAGCTGCCATCCTCTACACCATGGGGATCACGCAACACACAAGCGGGACGGATAACGTCAAGGCTCTGGCCAACCTGGCTATGCTCACCGGCAACCTCGGCATTCCTGGAGGTGGGGTGAACCCCCTGCGCGGGCAGAACAACGTCCAGGGGGCCTGCGACATGGGCGCTCTGCCGGATCTTCTGCCCGGGTACCAGGCAGTGCGCTCGGCCGAAGCACGGGAGAAGTTCTGTCAGGCATGGGGCTGCCGGGAACTCCCCGCGGAGCCGGGCCTCACTGTGGCCGAAATGGTGGATGCGGCAGGGGCAGGGGCGCTTAAGGCCCTCTACGTGGTGGGCGAGAACCCGGTCCTTTCGGACCCGGATATGGCGCATACGGTCGAGTGCCTGCGCAAGCTCGAGCTTCTTGTAGTGCAGGATATCTTCCCGACGGAGACGGCAGCCCTGGCTCATCTTGTCCTGCCAGGCGTTTCCTTTGCCGAAAAGGATGGCACCTTCACCGGCACGGATAGGCGCGTGCAAAGGGTGCGGGCGGCCATTGCTCCCCTTGGCGAGGCCAAGCCGGATTGGCAGATC
>JAPWUW010000161.1 GCA_028275325.1 Anaerolineae bacterium
GTCATGAGGGCCACGATATAGGGCTGGGAAATGGTTTGCCCATAGCCAATGGGCAAAGGATGGTCAGCATATGCCTGTGCTTGGTACTCCTCAGGCACAAACAGGTGCCGCGGCACCTCAGACATGGCTTTCAGGGTGGCCTCGTCGCTGATGTCTCTGGCCCGCAACTGCTCCTCGACCATTGCAAGCCTCATTTGCTCAAAAAGGTCTGCTGTCGCTGTTGGGTGCAGTGCTGGGCGTTCCCATGGGCGCAGGATAGCTAGGGAAAGCGCCAGCGCCAGAGCTGCGACGAGCGTCCAGGCGAGCTTGCGCCCTCGAATCACCGCCGCTAGCATTGGCACGTGCTCCTCTGGCGATGCTCGGGTGGCATCGCGCGCGCCGCTTCATTATGGGGTTGGCAGCGCGGGCAGAAATAGCTGCTCCGGCCGGCAATGCGCGAGCGTTGGATTGGAGTTTCGCATATCGGACAAGGCTTGCCCTCGCGCCGGTAGACGTTGAGGGCATATTGGTGGTGTCCTGGGTTGCCGTTGGCATCAACGTAGTTGGCCACAGTGGTGCCGCGGTTGTTGATAGCGCACTGCAGAGTAGCCTTGATAGCAGCCGCGAGCTCTTGGAATTGTTCGCCCGTAAGCGAGCAGGCTCTTGTGGCCGGGTGAATTCTGGCGACGAATAGGGCCTCGTCGGCATAGATATTCCCTATGCCCGCGGCCACGCTCTGGTCGAGCAGCGCGGACTTTATGCTGCGCCTGGCAAAGTGCAGGCGCCTCGCTAGGAATGAGGCGTCAAATTGGGCCGAGAGTGGCTCTGGGCCAAGGCGGCCGAGGGCTGTGTTGAGGTCGCTGGTAACGGTGATTCGGCCGAACCGGCGGACGTCGCAAAACCAGAGAGCAAGAGATTGGTCCAGCTCAAAGCAAGCGCGCGCGTAACGAGGTGCCGGGGCGGGGGGCAGCAACAGCAGTTGGCCCGTCATGCGCAAGTGGATGAGCAGATGCCAGCCGTTGTCCAGCCCAATGACGATCAGCTTACCGCGACGCTGAACTGCCACCACGCGGGTGCCGAGGATGAGCGAGCAGCCATCCACGTCAGCGGGCAGTTCCCAGATTTCTGGCGATAACGATCTCACGCCTGTGATTTGCCGACCTTGCACTTGTGGGCGCAGGTCTGAGACTATGGTTTCTACCTCTGGCAGTTCTGGCATTTCCGGCCACGTTGGCTGGCATATTACTAGCAACGCCGATTATATCGCTGGAGGCCTCTCCGGGCCAGGGGCGATGGCCTGGTTGCGGAGAGGGCCTTAGCTGGTTCCTGAGCTGTTTGAGGGGAGTTCAACGTGTCGTTTGTGCACTTGCACGTTCACAGTGAGTTTTCCCTCCTCGATGGCCTTGTCCGCATTGACGAGCTCGTCGAGCGGGTAAGGGAGTTGGGAATGCCAGCGGTGGCGCTCACCGACCACGGGGTCATGTACGGTGTGGTGCCCTTTTACAGAGCTGCATGCGAGGCGGGCATAAAGCCCCTGATTGGCTGCGAGCTTTACCTGGCGCCACGCAGCATGCGCGACAGGGATCCGCAGCTAGATCGGAATTCCTACCACCTGACGGTGCTTGCAGAGACTCATGAGGGGTACCTCAACTTGGTGCGCCTTGCCACAGCGGCGCAGCTTGAAGGGTTCTACTACAAGCCCCGTGTGGACAAGGAGATCTTGGTTCGTCATTCCAAGGGGTTGATCGCGCTCAGCGGCTGTGCGACTGGTGAAGTCGCCGCGCTGTGCGCACAGGGCCAACTAGAGGCGGCGCAAGAGGCGGCTGGCTGGTTCCGCGAGGTCTTTGGAGATCGCTATTTCATCGAGCTGCAGTTCCACCCGGGGATTCCCGATATCGTCGAGGTCAACAGGAGGCTCCTTGAGGTTGCGCGGGCAGTGGGCGTGCCGGTCGTAGCCACGAACGACGTGCATTACCTCAGGAGAGAAGATGCTCGCGTCCACGACGCGCTTCTGTGCATACAGACGGGGGCAACGATTTCGTCGCCGGACCGGTTGCGCATGACGGACGATAGCTACTATCTAAAAAGCGCAGCCGAAATGGAAAGCTTGTTTGGCGAGGTGCCGGCGGCGTTGCAGAACACGCTCGCCATAGCCGAACGGTGCCAGTTTGGGTTTGGCCCGCGGCAATATCACCTTCCGCGGTTCGCCGTGCCCGGAGACAAGGACGCCCATGCCTACCTGCGCGAGCTGTGCGAGAAGGGCCTGAAGCAGAGGTACCCCGAGGTCACGGAAGCGATCAGGGTGAGGCTGGAACACGAGCTCGACGTGATCCACAAAATGGGCTTTGACGATTATTTTCTCATTGTCTGGGATCTGGTCGAGCGCGCCAGGAAGGCCGGCATCTGGTGGAACGTCCGCGGTTCTGGCGCTGGCAGCCTTGTAGCTTATGCTCTGGGCATCACCAGGTTGGACCCACTGGCGTTCAACCTGATGTTCGAGCGGTTCCTGAACCTCGGGCGCATCAGCATGCCGGATATCGATCTGGACCTGCCGGACGACCGGCGCGATGAGATGATAGAGTACGTCATCTCCAAGTACGGGGAAGATAAAGTAGCGCAGATCATCACGTTTGGCACCATGGGGGCCCGGGCGGCAATCCGAGATGTCGGCCGCGTCATGGACTTGCCCCTGCCGGAGGTGGATCGGCTCGCGCGCTTGGTCCCATTTGGACCAAAGGTGACCATAGCTGAGGCTCTTGAGACAGTGCCTGAGCTCCGCGAGGCCTACGAGTCTACCGACTATGTTCGCGAGCTCATTGACACAGCACGCGCTTTGGAGGGTGTTGCCAGGCATGCCAGCACTCATGCAGCGGGCGTTGTCATTGCCGACAGGCCGCTCGTTGAGTACATGCCGTTGCATCGCGCGACGCACGGCGAAGGCGCGATCACCCAGTATCCAATGGAAGTAGTCGAGGACTTGGGCCTGCTCAAGATAGACTTCCTGGGCTTGTCCACACTTACGATTATGCGAAAGGCTGCTGAGCTCATCGAACAGCGGCACGGCAAGCGCTACGACCTGGACAATATCCCGCTCGATGACCCGAAGGCGTATGAGCTCCTTGCGTCTGGGGAGGTCACAGGCCTCTTCCAGGTGGAGAGCTCGGGCATGAGGCGGGTCTTACGCGAGCTCAAGCCCGAGCGCATAGAAGACATCATAGCCGTCATCGCCCTCTACCGGCCGGGGCCCATGCAGTTCATCGATGAGTTCATCGCCTGCCGGCGTGGGCAGAAGCAGCCCAAGTACGTGCATGAGGCCCTACGGCCCATCCTCGAGGATACGTACGGCGTCTGCGTGTATCAGGAGCAGATCATAAGGATTCTGACCGACTTGGCCGGGTATGATGCTGGGGAGGCAGATGAAGTTCGTCGAGCGGTTGCCAAGAAAAAGCAAGCCGAGCTCCTGAAGCACCGCCAGATCTTCATCGAGGGAGCGATGCGGCATGGCGGGCTCTCGCGACAGGCAGCCGAGCAGATCTTCGACGCCTTTGAGTACTTTGCCAACTACGGTTTCAACAAGGCGCACGCTGCTGACTACGCGGCCATCGTTGTGCAGACAGCCTACCTCAAGGCTCACTATCCCCTCGAGTACATGACGGCGGCCCTCACTGTGGAGCGCGGCAATACCGACAAGGTGGCCGCCCTTATCGCAGAGTGTCGCCGCCTGGGAATAGAGGTGTTCCCTCCCAGTGTGAACCATAGCGAGGTGGACTTTACTATTGATGGCACTGGCATCCGTTTCGGGCTCGGTGCCATCAAGAATGTGGGTGATGCAGCTGCGCAGCTGATTGCTGAAGCCAGGAAGAAGGAGGGCCCGTTTAGAGACCTTGCCGACTTTGCCAGGCGCGTCGACCTGCGGCAGGTGAACAGGCGGGTGCTGGACTGTCTAGTGCGCGCTGGGGCCTTCGACGAGTTCGGAGATCGACAGCAGCTGCTTGCGCTTGTGGATCGGCTGGTAAGCGTTAGCGCTCAGTCGCATCAAGCCCAGGAGCTGGGGCAGCTCACGATGTTTGACTTCTCTCACGGTGTCGCCGGGGTTGCCAATGGCCTGGTGGTGCCCAACAGTGCTTCGCCGGCATCTGCCAGGCAGAAGCTAGCGTGGGAGAAAGAGCTGCTTGGTGTCTACATCTCCGAGCACCCGCTGCATCGGTGGGGCCAGCAGCTTGCCAGAGTTGTAACGGCCTTCTCCAGCGAGCTCAACGAGGAGCTCGCTGGCCAAACCGTGACGCTGGCGGGCATAGTGCAGACGGTGCGGAAAGCGGCCACTCGCCGCGGTGAGGCCATGGCTATTGCCAAAGTCGAGGACCTGCAGGGCACAACTGAGGTGTTGATCTTCCCGCGCGTCTTGCGCGAAACCCAGAGCCTATGGATCCCGGAAAAGCTGCTCATTGTACGGGGCAAGGTGGATTGCAGGGGGGATGGGCCAAGGGTGATTTGCGAATGGGCGACGGACGAGATCACCATGGCTGAGCCGACCGTGCCCAGCACGCGTTGCCTGCGTCGCCTGGTCGTGGACTATCGGCGCTCGGGCGACCCAGGGCGAGATCGCGAGCAGGTCCGTCAGCTGCTGTCGTTGGCACAACGGCTAGCTGGTGAAGATGAGCTCAGGCTGCGGGTGCATGATGGCTCAAGGATCGTTATCTTCGACTTCCCAAATTGTCGGACATCAGCTTGTCAAGCCCTGATGGATGCGCTGAGTCGTGTAGAGAATGTGCTTGGTTGCCAGGTCGAGCAGGAGCCTGGGCCGTAGCCAGCGGCAGGCTCTTGTCTCAGGTATTGCGGAGGGTTCTAGCAAAGGAGCTGGCATGACGAAGCTTGCAGCAACGGAACGGGTTCAGGCAGCGTTGAGGGCAGCGGGGCTGGACACGCGGGTACTCATCTTGGAGGAAAGCACGCGCACTGCTGCGCTAGCGGCAGCGGCCCTTTCGGTGCCCTTGGGGAGCATCGTGAAATCCCTGGTCTTCCTTGCTGACGCGAAGCCGGTTCTGGTGCTTGTCTCAGGGGACCGGCGGGTTGACGAGGGAAAAGTGGCTCGCGTGCTCGGGGCGCATGAGGTTCGTTTGGCGACTGCAGCGGAAGTGAAGGAACTCACTGGATACCCGATCGGCGGGGTGCCGCCCATTGGGCATGAACATGCTATCCCGGTTTTGATGGACGCACAGTTGAACCGGTTCGAGGTCCTCTACGCTGCAGCGGGGCACCCTCAAGCTGTTTTTCCCATAGAGCCGGGCAAGCTGGTTGAGCTCACAGGAGGCACCATCTGCAACATCACTGCGGGCTCATGAGCGCAGCGGAGGGAGTCGCAGCAGCCGCGCGCGGCGGACGCTTGGCATCCGCTCAACGGCGCCCAACAACGCCTCACTGAGCTCATCGTCCACCCCCAGTATCATGATGCCGGGTCCCCCTCTTTCCTGGCGGCCGACCTGCACGAAGCTGATGTTCACACCGTGCTCACCCAGAAGGGTGCCCATGCGGCCCAGGATCCCCGGCTGCTCAATATGCTCCGTGTACAGGAGGAGCCCGGCTGGAACAAAGCTGATCTGCAGGTCGTCGATGCGCACAATGTATGGTTGCCCGTGCGCAGTCGTTCCGAGGAGCAGACGCGTGCCGCTAGGGGTCGAGACTGAGAGCGCAAGCGCGCTCGCGTAAGGGCTTGGCGCGGTGGGAGATAGTGTGTGAGAGATCGAGATGCCGCGTGCTAAGGCCATGCGGCGGGCGTTGATAAGGTTCACGGGGACTTCCGAGCCGGAAAGCAGCCCTTCGAGGGCTGCTGCCTCAAGCACGTCGGCCCGGAGGCCTGTGGCCTCGCCTAGGAGGCCGAGCTCGAGACGTTCAGTGGGTTCTTCGGCAATGCCGGCATAGAACAGGCCCATGCGCCGTGCCAGCTCGGTGTATGGAGCAAGTCGCTCCCTTTCCTCCGGTGAGAGGGCTGGAGCGTTGACTGGGTGTTCTGGGTTGCGCCCGCCCAGGACATCCAGGATCTGCTGGGCCACGGTGAGGGCGATATCCTCTTGGGCCTCGGCTGTGAGGCCGCCGATGTGCGGAGTGGCAATAA
>JAPWUW010000162.1 GCA_028275325.1 Anaerolineae bacterium
CAATCACCGAGCTGATCGGCCGGGGCAAGAAGCAACGCTCGATGGCCCAAGTGGGCGTGGCTGAAGCAGCGCCCTACGCAGCGGCCGATGCTGCCGCTGCCCTGGCGCTTCGCGCGCAACAAGAGCGCGAGCTGCGCGAGCGAAACCAGCTGCGTCTCCTCCAGGAGATTGAGATGCCCCTCGTCCCCGTTCTGGTCGAAATGGAACTGACGGGGGTGAAGATAGATGTGGACTACCTCCGTCAGCTATCAGTTGAGCTGGAGGATAGGTTGCGCGGCATCGTTTTGCGCATCCAACAGATCGCCGGGTACCCGATCAACGTGAACAGCCCGCAGCAGCTTGGCGACTTCCTGTTCAAGCAGCTGGGCCTCCAGTGCGAAAGCATGCGCCGGACCAAGACAGGCCAGGCGAGCACCGCAGCCGAAATCTTGGAGGAACTCCGCGGCGAACACGAGGTGATCGATCTAATCCTGGAGCAGCGCCAGATTGCAAAGCTGAAATCCACCTACATAGACGCCCTGCCCCAGCTCGTGAACGCACGTACAGGTCGAGTGCATACCAGCTACAACCAGACAGGGACAGTAACAGGAAGGCTTTCATCCAGCGAGCCAAACCTGCAGAACATTCCAATCCGCACCGAACAGGGCCGACTGGTCCGCAAGGCCTTTATTGCAGAGGCAGGCAATATCCTCCTGAGTGCGGATTACTCGCAAATCGAGCTGCGGATCTTGGCCCATGTGGCGGACGAACCGGCGCTTCAGCAGGCTTTCGCTAGAGATCTGGATGTGCACGCCCACACCGCCTCGCTGCTCTATGGAGTACCGCTTGATGCCGTGACACCGGAAATGCGAAGAATAGCCAAGACTGTCAACTTTGCCATCATTTATGGAGTGAGCCCGTTTGGCCTAGCACGGCAATCAGATTTGACCCAGAGCGAGGCCGAACTCTTCATCAGCGCCTATTTTCGCAACTATCCCAAAGTTAAAGAATACATTGAGAGGACAAAGGCCCTTGCCGCAGAGAGGGGGTTTGTGGAAACGCTGTTCGGCCGGAGGCGTTACTTCCCGGAGCTGGCGCCCGACAAGGCGCTGCCGAAGGCGAGGCGCGCAGAAGCGGAACGGGCAGCCATCAACACGCCAATCCAGGGAACCGCAGCGGATATCATCAAGATCGCGATGATCCAGCTGGCGCGGCAGCTGCAAGAGAGGCAGCTGCGTACAAAGATGATCCTGCAGGTGCACGATGAGTTGGTGCTTGAGGGCCCTGAGGAGGAGGCTGAGGAGGTCGCTTCTCTGGTGCGGGAGATCATGGAAGGGGCCTGCGCCCTCAAGGTTCCACTGAAAGTGGATGTTGCCATTGGGCACAACTGGCTGGAAATGGAGCCAGTGAAACTGTGACAGGGCAACCAGCTGAGCTCGCTGGAGGTGCTGTGAAGCTAACACGGGATTTGCTCTCTCAGGCAGTAAGCGAGGCGTTTGCTCAGGCGCAACGAGAGGGGGAGATACCTGCCTTTTCCTTGCCGCCTATTGTGATGGAGAAGCCAAGACAGGGCACACTTGGGGATTATGCCACGGCCATCTGCCTGCAGGTTGGACGCTTGGCGGGACTGGCCCCGGCCACACTGGCGCACCTGATCGCCAAACGGATTGCCCTTACGGGCCCCATCGGGCGGGTGGAGGTGGCGGGACCAGGCTTCATCAACATCACCCTTTCCGCGAGCTGGCTGGTGCGGCAAGTGGACGAAATCCTGGCGGCCGGGCAAAGTTTCGGCATGGTCGACGCCGGCAAGGGGCTGAGAGTCCAGGTTGAGTACGGAAGTGCAAATCCAACAGGGCCACTGCATGTCGGGTTTGCCCGGAATGTTGTCATCGGCGACACGCTTGCGAACATCCTGGCGGCAGCCGGCTACAGCGTAGAGCGCGAGTACTACGTGAACGATGCTGGCACGCAAATGCAGCTTTTCGGTCAGAGCCTTTACGCCAGGTACGCCCAAGCCCTGGGCCTGGACGTGCCTCTGCCGGAGAATGGCTATCAGGGCCAGTACCTGGTCGAATGGGGCAAGGAGATTGCCGCCACGGCTGGCAGAAGGTACCTCGATATGCCCTACGAGGAAGCAGTCGCCGCACTGACCGAGCTCGGGCTCAAGGAAAAGGTCCTCAAAGGCGTGCAGGAAGACCTCAGCTTGCTCGGGGTCAAGTATGACAACTGGTTTTTTGAACGCTCGCTGTATGCTAGCGGTACTTTTGAGGAAGCCATGGCATTGCTCAGGCAGCGCGGCTATCTTGAGGAGCGCGATGGAGCCATCTGGTTTCTGGCATCTCGGTTTGGAGAAGACAAGGACGCTGTGGTGATCCGCTCCAACGGGTTGCCAGGTTACTTTGCCTCTGACATCGCCTATCACTACGACAAATTCGTCAAGCGCGGCTTCGATGTGGTCGTGGACGTCTGGGGGGCCGACCACCAGGGCCACGTCCCGCGGATGAAGGCAGTCATGGCGGCGCTGGGGTTGGACCCGGAGCGGTTGCACATTGTCATATACCAACTCGTGACTCTCAAACGTGGGGGCGAGATAATCCGCATCTCGAAGCGAACCGGCGACCTCGTGACATTGCGGGAGCTCTTGGAAGAAGTTGGCCCGGACGCGGTGCGATACTTCCTCCTATCTCGCGCGCCGGACAGCCAGATGGAGTTCGACCTGGAGCTCGCTGCTCGCCAGACGGAAGAGAACCCGGTCTTCTACGTCCAGTATGCTCATGCTCGCATTGCAAGTGTGCTCCGCCTAGCCCAGAGAACGCCGCTCCAGCCAACAGATGGCGATGTGAGTTTGCTCGAACACCCGAGCGAACTGAATCTAATTCGGCAAATGATACAACTGCCGGAAGTAATTTGCGATGCAGCGCGCGATTATGCACCGCATCGGCTCGCCTATTATGCTTATGAGCTTGCACGCTCCTTCCATACGTTTTACAGGGATTGCCGCATCCTGAGCAGTTTGCCGCAAGAAGAAGCGCTGACAAAGGCCAGGTTGAAATTGACGCTTGCTGCCAAGCTGGTGCTCGCCAGGGTCCTTGCGCTTATGGGCATGAGCGCGCCAGAGCGCATGTAAGGTATAGCCAACCGCCGCGTGCCGTCTTGCGGGTGCGGTGGCTTGCCAGTAAGATAGGGACAGTAAAGGGGCGAATAGCTCAGCTGGTTAGAGCGCTTCCCTTACAAGGAAGAGGGCACAGGTTCGAATCCTGTTTCGCCCACTGTAGTCCCTTGTGACATCTGTCGTAGCCCGCGCGCGGATAGCCTCGAGAGCGTCTCTTGCACTGGTATGGCACCTGCTAAATAGTACGAGCTGCGACTTCCCTGGCCTGCTACTTGACAAGATAGCGCACTACCGTGTTACCGTGACTTTGGTGAGCGCGCGCGGTCGGTCTGGGTCTAGACCTTTTGCCAGGGCCAGATGAACAGCAAGCCACTGCCCTGGCACCACAGCCGTAATGGGGCTGAGCCACTCCGGGACCTTGGGAACAGGTAGGCTCGCGTGCGCGGATTGAAGGATCGCCTCGTCATCGTAGATAATAATTAGTTGTCCGCCCCGCTGCCCAACGCGTGACAGGGAAGCGGCCACATCGTCGCGCAATGCTCCAGACATCGCCACCGCAATCACCGGTAGGCCAGGCTCCACGCAAGCCAACGGGCCATGCATGAAGTCCGCAGTGCTGTAGCCCTGAGCATGTATGTAAGCAAGTTCCTTGATTTTGAGCGCTATCTCATAGGCAGTCGCCAAGTTGTAGCCCCGCCCCAAGCAAACAGCAAGTAGTGCCCGACAATACTGCGCGGCCACTTGGGCTGCTGCCTGCTCTGTTTGCAGTGCTTGGTCCATTGCCTCAGGGAGTGCTGCAAGCTCAGCAAAGAGCCCAGACTCCTGAGCGACCGAGGCGCACAGAAGAGCCACGCACGCCAGCTCTGCGGTGTAGGTCTTGGTGGCCGCAACCCCTCGTTCTGGCCCAGCCAGGCAAGGGAGCACCAACGAGGCCGCATTGGCAAGCTCAGATGTCGGTTCGTTGGTGATGGCCAGGGTGAGAGCCCCTTGACTGCGCGCATGGCGCACAACTGCAATAACATCCTCGCTCGCGCCCGATTGGGACAGCCCGACCACGAGCGCATCGGGGCCAGTCAAGGGCGGCGTACCGTAAAAGGTGTAAAGCGATGGAGCAGCCAGGGCCACGGGCAACCGGAGCTTGGATCCCAGCAGGTACTTGGCGTAGACTGCCGCGTGGTCAGAAGTGCCACGCGCTGCTATGAGTACATACCGCACTCCCCTGTCTTTAATCTGCCGCGCGCATTCCTTCGCCTGTGCGGGGTTCTCACGTAGAATACGCTCTAAGACCAGGGGCTGTTCCCGGATTTCTGAGCTCGTCCAAGACAAGGATTGCCTCCTCAGAGAACTGAATATCGAGCGGTCGACAACTCTTTAGAGCGGCAACGTCGCCTCATTGTCCAGCTGAACGAGCAAGCTTCGCACAAGGCTACACACGTTCGCCAAGGCCGCTGGGTCCAGAGCGTCTTGGCGATCGTGGGGCGAGTGCCAATTCGTCACGATTCCACGGGGATCCGTGCCCACCAAAGTCCCTGCTAGGTACCCGCGTCGTAAGGCAGCGTAGCCGTCACTGGGCGGGAGGGATGAAGGCATGGCTCTGGCTACCACTGCTGCATCTCTGGCCGCGCGAGCCACGCGGTGCACAAGCTCCGCGGGGCAGCGCGCCCGCGCAAAATGGCCTTCGGAAAGCAATAGCGTGGGCACACCGGCACCGACACTATCTATATTGAGAAAGAAAACCCGCTGGCCAGACCACCGGTGATTGGCCAGGAACCCTTTCACCCCCCAGAGCCCGGTTTCATGCCCGGCTGTGGCAACGAACCACACCTCGGAATGACGGCCCTGCCACCCCTCTTCGACCAGGCTTGTAATCACGGCAAGCCCAGAGCCGTTGTCATTCGCCCCAGCTGGGAGGGGAAGGCTCAATGTGCCATACATGCTCAAGGCGAGTATCACAGCCAGGTATACTCCCAAGAGCGGTACAAGCCACCTTGCAGGCACTGCAACGCCCAAGGCCTCTGGCACAAGCAGAGCACATAGTAGCAACCCTGCGTTGGCTACGAGCAGCATGTTTTGCCGGAAGACGAGCTGTGCCCGCCCGTACGCCAAGAGATTGGCTCGGGGAGTATCGAGGTGAGCGAGCAAGACAATCCTCTGGAGTGCACGCCCTGCTGCTCGGCGGACCCCCACCACGTTGTAACTCAACCGAGTGGGCAGGAGCGGGGAGAGGATGTTGCGCCTGTCCAGCTCGGATATCAGCGTAGCTGTGCCGAGCGCCGCACAGCAGGCAGCCAGCAAAGGCTGCCACTGCTGCAACACAGCGCCAACGACTAGAAAAGCTAAAGCCAGGGTGAAACCAAGATTGGGCTCCGGTAGCACGCGCACAGGCTGCAGGCTTGTGACTAAGCCATGCCCGCGCCAGCGGGTCTCGAGCCAGTGCGCAAGAGCCACCTCCGCTGGCGATCCAGCTAGCCTTGGCCCGAACTCCTCCGCAATCTGGCGGGCCAGGGTGAGGGCCTGACCTTGCGCTGCGTGCGACCGCCGTGTGGACATCAGCATGCGTCTCCAAGCCATTTGCGCCGCAGGTCGGCCACCAGCTGCGCGCCTTCGGCACTACTCATATAGCCTAAAGCACGTGTGTACAGGCTCCCCGCACCCGCACGGATAGCCAAGCAGTAATGAACCTCCCCGGCTGAGGCCTCAACGTCGAAACTTATGCCATCTCGCCGGGCCAGGCATGCCCCCAGCTGCGAGACGAGAGCGCATTTCACTTCCCCAGCTGCCAGCAGCTGGATAGCCATACGCTCATTTTCCACAAGCATTGTCTTTGCAGCAGCAAGTTCTTCCGGCACAAATAGGCCCTCAGGAACCGCAGTGACGTGGCCACTCCCCCTGCATGTTATGGGTTGGCCATGCTTAGCCCGCACCAAGGCTATCCCATCGGAAACGTGAG
>JAPWUW010000164.1 GCA_028275325.1 Anaerolineae bacterium
TACCACGAGCGCGCAGCGCCGCAACAGCGGCGCGTTGCTGAAATGGTTCGCAGCACATTGTTCTGGTCTCGTGCCTGAGATCGGTGGGAAATGCTGTCAACTGGAGGAACAGGCAACGAACAGACGCCTTCGCTTGCCTTAGCGCAGCTGAACTTGACTGTCGGCGCGGTGGAGGTGAACCGTGAGCGCATCCTGGCCACATTGCGCCGGGCAAAAGAGGCAGGTGCCAACTTGTTCATCGCGCCGGAGCTTGCTATCAGTGGCTATCCGCCGGAGGACCTGCTGCTCAAACCGCAGTTCATCCAGGAGTCGGAACGATCCCTCCAGGCTTTGGCGAAGGAGTGCCACGGGATCATCGGCGTTGTTGGCGCACCAATTCGCAGCACGGACAGCGGCGATCTGCACAACAGTGCCGCTGTAATGGCTGACGGCCGCATCCAAGCTGTTTACCGCAAGGTCCACTTGCCGAACTACGCTGTGTTTGACGAGGCTCGCTACTTCCGCCCGGGTTCTTCGGCTTTGGTCTTGGACTTGGGCACGACTCGAGTCGGGCTCACAATCTGTGAGGACATCTGGTACGGTGGTGGGCCAGCTGCCGACGAGTGCCTTGTAGGCGCCGAGCTTATCGTCAACATCTCTGCCTCTCCTTATCACATGGGCAAGCCCGCCGAGAGGGAAAGAATGCTCCGCACCCGTGCTGCGGACAACATCGCCGCCGTAGCTTTTTGCAACCTGATCGGTGGGCAAGATGAGCTGGTGCTCGATGGCTCGAGCCTTGTTGTAGGGCCAGATGGAGAAATCATCGCGCGTGCAAGGCAGTTCAGCGAAGAGCTCCTATTGGTGGACGTGAACCTCAGCAATGTGCAGCGCCTGCGGCTGCGCGATACGCGCTTGCGCCAGGGCGCACCCGTGATGCCGGTGGAGATGTTGCGCTTGCCGGGCTGGCAACAGGTGCCTAATAAGCCACTATGCCCCGAACCTGTAACCTGGCTCGGGGGGGAGGGGGAAGTTTACCAGGCTCTGGTTCTGGCCACGCGCGATTACGTCCTGAAGAATGGCTTCGCGGACGTGGTTGTGGGAGTGAGCGGTGGCATTGACTCGGCACTTGTGGCCTGCATTGCTGTGGATGCCCTCGGCCCAGAGCACGTGCACGCCGTGTTCATGCCCTCGCGCTACTCGTCGCATCTCAGCCAGCGCATTGCGGAAGATTTGTGCGGACGCTTGGGGGTACACTACCTGTTACTGCCGATAGATGGGATTCTCGCCGCGTACCTCTCGACCCTCGCCGCTACCTTTGGCTCGCTGCCCTCAGACGTAACAGAGGAGAACATCCAGGCCCGAATCCGCGGCAATCTCCTCATGGCGCTCTCAAACAAGTTCGGCTGGCTCGTCGTCACTACTGGCAACAAGAGCGAGCTCGCCACGGGTTATTGCACCCTTTATGGAGATATGGCTGGCGGCTTCGCCGTAATCAAGGACGTCCCCAAAACCCTTGTCTACCGCTTGGCGCGCTACCGCAATCAGCTCAGCCCAGTTATCCCAGCCGAAGCTATCAGTCGGGCTCCATCGGCCGAGCTGCGGCCAGATCAGCGAGATGACCAGGCCCTTCCGCCTTATCCAGTGCTTGATGCAATTCTCAAAGCTTACGTAGAGGATGACTTTGGAGTGAGCGAGATTGCGGCGATGGGCCTGGACGAAAACCTCGTGCGGGAAGTGGCAACCCTTGTGGACCGCAGTGAGTACAAACGCAGGCAAGGCCCACCGGGCGTGCGCATTTCCCGGCGCGCGTTCGGAAAGGACCGCCGCTTGCCGATAACCAATGGCTACCACCCCAGCTCGTGACTGCCTGGCTGGTGGGACAGGGCAAAGAGCCGGGGCCCAGTATCACCGTCGACTTGTTCCCCCGGGCTGCGTTCGCGAGCGCCCTAATAGCTGGCTCCGCTGCACCCTGAGCCGCAGCCACGCGAGCTTGCGCCAACCTGCACTAGCCTCTAGAATTTGCTCTGGGCGTTGGGCTCACCGGTTGTGAGCATTTGCCAGTGTAGGTAGACGGTTCGTCAGTTATTGCCGTTGTATGGCGCGGGCACCCGGGTCGGTGCAGCAAGGCCATGTTTGCTGCCGACCCGGGTTGCTTGTTTCTGAGCAAGGGCCCTTGAGAAGGAGGTAGAGCTTGTTGGAGTCGCGTCAGTACTATGTGCCTTCGGGTTGTGCCACCGGCGGCATTCTGCATGAGGCCGGTGAGCCGATCTCGGGTTGCGAGATAGCCGCCCTCATGGGCGCGATGCACGAGCGCAGCAATGGCCTGGGCGGCGGCTTCGCCGGCTACGGTATTTACCCAGAAATGGCGGATTGCTACGCGCTGCACGTCATGTACGACCGCGAGGATAAGCGGCGGGCAGTTGAAGAGTTGCTGAGCGGCTCGACGTTCCTCGTGCGTAGTGAAAGGATCCCCACCAGGAGCACCGCGGGGGTAGTGCCCGGGCCAGATGTGTGGCGCTACTTCGTTCAGGTCCCACCACGCAACCTCGAATCGCTGACCGAGGAAGATTACGTTGTCCGCCTGGTAATGCGCATCAACCTCGAGCTGCCGGGGGCCTGGGTCATCTCGAGCGGCCGCAATCTGGGCGTCTTCAAGGGTGTAGGTTACCCCGAGGATATTGCCAATTACTACCGTTTGGATGAGTACAAAGGTTACATGTGGATCGGGCATGGGCGATTCCCGACAAACACGGTTGCGTGGTGGGGAGGTGCACATCCCTTCAGCCTGCTTGAGTGGTCTGTGGTTCACAACGGCGAGATTTCCTCTTACGGCATAAACCGCCGGTACGTGGAGATGTTCGGATATCGATGCACCTTGCGGACAGACACCGAGGTGCTCGTATACCTGATTGACCTGCTGCGGCGGCGGCACGGCCTGCCGTGGACGGCCCTCTGGGCCATCCTGGCGCCGCCTTTCTGGGAGCAAATCGAACGCATGAGGGATCAGCATAAGAGAGCTGCCTACACAGCGCTGCGACAAGTCTATGGCAGTGCAATGGTGAATGGCCCTTTCAGCATAATCATAGCCCATTCGAGGGGGATGATAGGCCTTACCGATCGAGTGAAGCTGCGCCCGCTTGTTGCCGCGCGCGCCGGCGCGCTCTTTGTGCTCGCCTCAGAGGAGTCAGCCGTGAGTGCGGTCTTGCGGAGTCCAGAGGCAATTTGGGCACCAAGGGCCGGTTTCCCGGCTGAAGGCGTTCTGCAGCGCAGCGAGGCCGTAGCGGGATGAGAAACTATCTTCTGCCAGAATTCCGCATCATCATTGGGCCGGAGTGTGTCCGTTGCCTGCGCTGCGTCAGAGAGTGCTCTTTCGGCGCCATGGAGGTGGCAGAAGGCATCCCCAAGCCGCGGAATCAGCGTTGCGTAGCTTGCAGGCGCTGCGCCGTGTTTTGCCCAACAGGGGCAATCAGCATTCGGCCCTTGGAGGTCGCTTATCGGACAAACTCTCATTGGAGCGAGCGCGCTCGTCAGGACATCCTGCGCCAAGCTCAAACCGGGGGGGTGTTACTCTGCGGTGCTGGCAACGATCTCGACTACCCGTGCATCTTCGACCGGCTTTTGCTCGATGCCAGCCAGGTCACTAGCCCCTCCATCGATCCCCTTCGGGAGCCGATGGAGCTTGTCACTTACCTGGGGCGAAAACCCGTGAACGTCACATTGGAGACGCGTTCAGACGGCAGCTTCCGGTTGACAAGCCAATTGCCTCCGCAGCTCAAGTTAGAGGTGCCGATTATATTCGGCGCCATGTCTCTCGGGGCTGTGAACCTGAACGTCCACCGCAGCCTTGCCAGGGCGGCGAGAGAGCTTGGCACGCTTTGGAACTGTGGAGAGGGAGGGCTGCACAGAGAGCTCTACCAGTTTGGGCCCTGTACCATCGTCCAGGTGGCGTCAGGCCGCTTTGGTGTCCATCAGCAATACCTTGATATTGCAGCAGCAATCGAGATCAAAATGGGCCAGGGAGCTAAACCTGGTATCGGTGGCCACCTTCCGGCGGAGAAGGTGACCCCAGAAATCGCTGCAACCCGGCTCATACCTGTGGGCTCCGACGCCCTCTCTCCTGCTCCTCACCACGACATTTACTCCATCGAGGACCTGGCCACTTTGGTTAGTGCGCTCAAAGAGGCGACTCACCACACCAAGCCTGTCGGTGTGAAGATCGCTGCCGTTCACCATATCGCGGCCATAGCAAGCGGCGCAGTACGAGCTGGCGCTGACTTTCTGACAATAGATGGCTTCAGGGGTGGAACTGGTGCTGCCCCCAAAGCAGTCCGCAACCACGTGGGGATCCCGCTGGAGCTAGCGTTGGCTGCAGTTGATGACCGCTTGCGCGAGGAGGGAATTCGCGGCGAGGTGACGCTTATTGCCTCTGGGGGGATCCGCCACAGTGCCGACGCGCTGAAGGCCATTGCGCTCGGCGCCGATGCAGTTGCTATTGGCAGCGCCGCGCTCATTGCTCTGGGGTGCACCCTCTGCCAGGCCTGTCACACTGGCCGATGCGCCTGGGGCATCACCACGCAGGACCCCGAGCTCGCTCAGCGGCAAGACGTGGAGGAAGGGGCAGCGCGGCTTGTGAACCTGGTGCGCGCCTGGAGCACCGAGATCAAGGAGATGTTAGGTGCCCTTGGCATCAACGCGATCGAGAGCATTCGCGGCAACCGCGAGCGCCTGCGGGCGATCGAGCTAGGTGAGGAGACGACGAGTATATTGGGTGTGAAAGTAGCTGGCAAAGAGTAGGCCGGCTTGGAAGGGGAGCCACGATGTTGGAGTTCAGTGCCAAGAATATGTCGCACAGAGAGCTGAACTTCGCACTCCGCCAGCTCGTGCTTAGTGGCGAGCGAGAGATCCGCGTTTGCGGGGTGTGTGGTCATCGTTACCTTGGAACCGGGTTACCAGGGCCGGCGTCAATCACGGTTGAGGGCGTACCCGGAGAGGATTTGGGGGCTTTCTTAGATGGCTGTCTGATCAGAGTTCTGGGAAACGCTCAAAACTTCGTTGGCAATACCATGAACTCCGGGCAGCTCATCGTCCACGGCAACGCAGGCGATATCGTTGGTTATGGCATGCGCGGTGGGAGCCTTTGGATACTTGGCAACGTTGGCTATCGTGCCGGCATACACATGAAAGCAAGCCACTCACAAACGCCGGTGTTGATTGTTGGCGGTCGGTCCGAGGACTTTCTCGGCGAGTATATGGCTGGGGGTGTAATAGTTGTCCTCGGAATCGGCTGCGAGGGGAGCACAAGACCTGTTGGCAATTGGGTTGGCGCGGGCATGCACGGTGGCACGATCTACGTGAGGGGCAATGTACCTGGCCATAGAGTCGGTAAGGGGGCCAAGCTTGCGCCCTGCCAAGAAGAAGATCTGACGCAGCTGGAAGTCCTGCTTGCGCCCTACTGCCGGGAATTTGGCCTGAACCTTGCTGCCCTGCTGGGGGACCCTTTCGTGAAACTCGTGCCGGCCTCCCCGCGGCCCTATGGGCGCCTGTACGTGAGCAGCGTGGGTGAGTGCTAGAAATCGCTTCCATCAGCGGGCCTTGATCCTGCCCTCTGGGCCCCTTGCAAACGCTACGCCCCTCGTAGGCCTCTCGGGTTCGACTCGAGCTTCGCCTAGGATGCTTCTGGAGAGGTTCTCCAAGTGGGAAAGCAGCCCGCAAAGCGAGTTCCTCGCGGTGCGCCTGTACCCTGTGGAGCAGAAGCTGGATGGCGAGGCAGAGGAAACGCGCCGGCTGGCAGCCCACCTCATGGAACAGCAGGGTGGGTTCCTGCGCTTCAACGCCGGCCAGGAGCACACGTCATCTGACCGGACTGGCCGCCCTTGGGATCCCCAGCAATTTTGGCCAAAACGGCTCCCATCATTGGCATATGACGAGAAAGCTTGTGGCTGGCCCCCAGAGGGGTGCAGAAGGCTCAACCCCACCGAAATCGGCTGGCTCTCGGGAGCCGGGATGATGCTGCCGCCCGCCAGCTCGGGCCGGGCGCG
>JAPWUW010000165.1 GCA_028275325.1 Anaerolineae bacterium
ATCTCGGGATTACTATGCGCTCATCGCCGCGCAGCTCGGGGTGCCCCTGAGCGTAGTCGAGGTGCCCGTCGAAGCGTACCGGCGCGTGCGGCCGGAGCACAAGAGCTTCCTGTGCCACCGGCTGAGCAGCCTCGCCAAGCTCGAGCTGCACGGGTTGGCCGTGCCCTCCACCCCTCTTGCTGAAGGGTTGCGTGCGCATGTCCGCTCGCTCCTGCACTAGGCGCTGCCGCATGGCGCGACGGAGCGCCCTCTTGCGGCTTGGGCTTCTCGTTGCCATGCTTGCCCTGTGCTGCCCGGCCATGGCCGTGGCCGCCCAGGGAGGAGAGGATCCGCCTGCTCACTACTATGTGGTCCAACCCGGGGACAGCATCGCCAAGGTGGCGCGCAAGTGCGCCTTGAGCTTCTTTGCTCTGCTCGAGGCGAATCGCGACCTGGAGAACCCCAACCACATAGTCCCTGGCCAGCGGCTGCGCTTGAACGCGCCCTGTGCTCTCCCTGCTCCCGGCCAAGAGGCGCAAGCCGTGAGCACCGCGGCCACAGTGGCTCCGGCCGGGGCCGAGGGCGGGGGGACATATGTCGTGCGGCCTGGAGATACGCTGGCTGCCATCGCGGCGCGTCATGGGGTCTTGCTTGCCCAGCTCCTGGAGCTCAACCGCATTGCGGACCCAAACCGCATCTATGCCGGGCAGGTGCTGCGCCTTCCCGAGGGGGCGCGGGAGCAGCCGGCGGGGGTCAGTGCTGCGGAGGCGCCGGAGATCCCCCCTGTGGGCAAGTTCATCGCCGTGAGCCTGGCGGAGCAGCGCGTGCGCGCCTACGAGGATGGCCAGCTGCTGCAGGAGTTCACCGTCTCAACCGGCCTCCCGACAACGCCCACCGTTGCGGGCCGGTTTGCGATCTACGCCAAGGTGCCAAAGCAGCGCATGCGCGGGCCAGATTACGATTTGCCGAATGTGCCCTGGGTGCTCTACTTCTACCGCGGCTACTCGTTCCACGGCACCTACTGGCATAACAGCTTCGGGCGGCCGATGAGCCACGGCTGCGTCAACATGCGCATCGAGGATGCGCAGTGGCTCTACGAATGGGCTGAGATCGGCACACCTGTCCTCGTCTACTGAAGCTCTCGACAAGCGGGGCCGCCTCAGGCACGCCCGGCAAGGCCAGCGCGGGCGAGATTGTGTGCTGCCTGGCCTTCCTGCCTTACAATAAAGTTGGGCAGTGGTAAGAGGAATATGGAACGCAAGTTTTTGGAGACGCTTGAATACCCGAAGGTGTTGGCGCAGCTCGCGCAGTACACCTCGTTCTCGGCCAGCCGGGAGCTTGCCCTGCACCTGGACGTGACGAGCGACCTCGCCGAAGCTGAGCGGCGCCAGCGCGAGACGAGCGAGGCGCGCTCCCTCCTCGGCTCTAACGCCGAGGTCTCCCTGGGCGGCGTGCGGGATGTGCGCCCACTTGTGGAGAGGGCTTTGCGTGGCCTGAGGCTCCTGCCGCAGGAGCTACTTGACATACAGGCCACACTTGAGGCTGGGCGGCCGCTCTCGCGAACGCTTGGCCGCATGGGCAGCCAGGTGCCGCTCCTTGCCGGGCTTGCGGCAAGGATCCAGCCCTGTACGCACCTCATAAACGAGATCAAGCGCTGCATCACGCCGCGCGGCGAGGTGGCCGATGCGGCAAGCCCCGAGCTTGCGCACGTGCGGGCGCAGCTTGCGCTGGCGCGGGAACGGCTGCTCGAGCGGCTGGAGCGGTTTATCACCGGGGCCGATACGGCGCCCTGCCTGCAGGAGCCGCTTATCACGCAGCGCAGCGGGCGGTACGTCATCCCGGTGAAGGCGGAGTACCGCAACCGCATCCCTGGCATCGTCCACGACGAATCGGCAAGTGGCGCCACGCTCTTCATTGAGCCGCTCTCGGCCGTTGCGCTCAACAACGAGCTGCGGGAGTGGCAGCTGCGCGAGGAGCGGGAGGTGGCCAGGGTTCTGGATCGGCTCACGGGGCTTGTGGCTGCCGAGGGCGAGGCCATCGTGAGCAACGTGGAGATCCTGGCGCAGCTGGACCTCATCTTCGCGCGGGCGCGCTACGCGCAGGCCCTGCGCGCGACGCAGCCGCGCCTCGTGGAGTTCGGCCCGCGCGTGCCGCTCGAGGGGCAGGATGGCGTTTACCACCCCGGAGTGCACCTGCGCCTCCTGCGGGCGCGGCATCCGCTCCTCCCCGCGGATGTCGTTGTGCCTATCGACGTGCAGATGGCGCTTGGGAGCCGCGGTTACTTCATCATAGTGATAACCGGCCCGAACACCGGCGGCAAGACGGTCGCCCTCAAGACGATCGGCTTGCTCTGCCTCATGGCTCAGGCCGGGCTGCACATCCCGGCTGCAGAGGGCTCCACGCTCTGCGTGTTCGATGGCATCTACGCCGATATCGGGGATGAGCAGAGCATCGAACAGTCGCTATCTACCTTCTCATCGCACATGGGCAACATTGTCCATATCCTGGCGCGGGCCACGGAACGAAGCCTCGTGCTGCTGGATGAGCTCGGTGCCGGTACGGACCCCATCGAGGGTTCCGCCCTGGCGCGGGCAGTGCTCTCTGAGCTCCTGCGGCGAGGAATAACCACTGTGGCCACGACGCACCACCCCGAGCTTAAGATCTACGCGCAGACGCAGCCGGGCGTGGTGAATGCCTCCGTCGAGTTCGATGCCGAGACGCTTGCCCCCACGTATGAGCTCACGATCGGCATGCCGGGCCGCAGCAACGCCTTCGCCATCGCCGAGAGGCTAGGGTTGCCGAGGCACATCGTGGCCGCGGCCAGGCAGATGGTCGACCCGTCCTTGCTGCAGAGCGATGAGTTCTTGCGGGAGGTGCAGGAGCTGCGGGATCGGGCCGAGAGGCGCCTGCAGGAAGCTGAAAAGGCCGCTCAGGCTGCTCGGGCCGAGCGCGAGGAGCTCGCGGCGCAGCTTGCGGCGCTGGCACAAGAGAAGGGCGAGATACTGGAGCAGGCCAGGCTCCAGGCGCGCCAGGAGCTCGAGGAGTTGCGCCGGGAGATCGCTCGTGCCCGCAGCGAGCTCGCCCGGGCCAGAGCAGCGGATCCAGCGGCCGCACCCCTGCGTCAGGCCGTCCTGCAGGCGGAGGCTGTGGCCGAAGCCATCGATCGCCTCACCGATGAGCCGCACCTGCCAGGCGCGGCGCGGCAGCTGCGGCCCGGGGATCTGGTGCGGGTTCCGGGCCTGAACGCGCGCGGCGTCCTCACAGCGGTGGAGAACGGCCATGCGGAAGTGCAGGCTGGCGGCATGCGGCTGCGGCTGCTCCTCTCTGAGCTTGAGCCGCTGGAGGAGCCCGTTGCCGAGCCAGCCGCAGCGCCGGCGCAGCGGCCCGGCGTGGCGGCAGCCAGGGCGCAGCCGGAGCTGCACCTGCGCGGCCTGCGCGCGGATGAGGCGGAGGCCCAGCTGCTGCGCTACCTAGACGAGGCCTTTCTTGCCGGGCTGAGGCAGGTGCGCATCGTTCACGGCAAGGGCAGTGGTGTGCTGCGGCGGCTCGTGCGCCAGGAGCTCTCGCACCACCCGCTTGTCGTTGCCGTGCGGGCGGCGCCAGCGCACGAGGGCGGCGAGGGAGTGACGATCGCTGAGCTTGCTGTCAGCTAGTGGGCAGGCCTTGCGGCAGGTGGTCGTTGCCTCCCGGCGCACGGATCTGCTCGCCGGGCATACTGCTTTCCTGAAGCAGGCGCTGGAGCAGGGCTCTGTGCTCGTCGCGGGGCCAGCCGGTGGCGCGCCGCGGCGCGTTTCGCTCCTTCCAGAAGATGTGCACAGCCTTGTCCTCCTCACCAAGAATGCCGAGCCCATCCTGAGCGATGGCTCCCTGCGGCGGCTGCTTGAGCGCTACGACCAAGTGGTGGTGCAGCTCACGGTCACGGGGCTCGGCGGGACAGCGCTTGAGCCGGGGGTCCCGCCCATGCAGCGAGTGCTCGAGCAGCTGGGAGCACTGGTGCAGTGGCTCGGGGAGCCGCGCCGGCTCACGGTGCGCTTTGACCCCATCGTGCACTGGGCGGAGGGCGGCGCCATCCGCAGCAATGCCCCTTGCGCGGCGGCGGTGCTGGAAGCGTGTGCTGCAGCCGGGGTGCGGCAGGTGCGAGTTTCGTTTGCCACCCTGTACCGGAAGATGTGGCGAAGGGGCGTGCAGTGGTTCGACCCACCCCTGGAGGAGAAGCTTGCCCTCGCGAAAGAGATAGTGCGCCAGGCAAGCCACCTTGGAATCAATGTGGCAAACTGCGCGCAGCCATTCCTCGCCCTTGCAGGCGCGCACAGCAGCGGCTGCATCGATGGAGCTCTCTTGCAGGAGCTGCACCCGCTGCGGCTGCAAGCGCCCACGCGGCGCGACAGGGGGCAGCGGCCGCACTGCCTCTGCACGCAGAGCGTTGATATAGGCTCCTACGCGCAAAAGTGCCCTGGCGGCTGCCTCTACTGCTACGCCAACCCGGCCTAGAAAGGCCCTCCCTCAGCAGCCCAGGCTGGCTAGAAGCGCCGCCAGCGCCTCCTGAGCCGCCCGCGCCGCCGCAAAGGGATCCTGCTCCCAGAGCTCCCGGCTGAAGAGCTCAAGCGAACAGTACCCCTGGTAGCCTTTGCCCTTGATGAGCCCGAGGATCTCAGAAAGGGGCAGCACTCCTTGCCCTGGCAGGACTCTATCGGCATCCGTCCAGAGCTCGCGCGGCTTGGCGCGCACGTCGTTCACATGCACAAGCGCAAGAGCCGAGCAATCGCACTGCTCGAGATCTTCCATCTTGCTCACGCCGGCGTAAAAGTGGAACGTGTCCAAGACAATGCCGAGGTTGGGCCTGCCCACTTTGCGGACAAGCATCTCCGCTGTTGGCAGGCAGCCGACAAGCCTGCTCCCCTTTATGAACTCAAGGCCGATGGTGATGCCAAGGGGCGCGGCCTGCGCACAGGCCTCGGCCAGGTTGGCGGCGGCGAGCTCATAATCTGCCTCTTCCACGTGCGCCGGGCTTTCCGAGTACACGACGAAGGTCTCTGCCCCGAGGGCGCGCGCCAAGCCAAGCCGCTTGCGCAGTGAGGCCAGAACCTTCTCCCGCTCTTGCGCCCGCGAGAGGAGCACATCCCCCTGGGCGCAGGCGGCTACGGCTGCCAGGCCGAGCTGGCGCAGCAGCCGCTCCGCCTCATCCAGCGAATGGCCCTGCCCCAGGAAATCCTCGAGCTTCGGCAGCCAGAGCTCCACCGCCTCGAAGCCGGCCTCGGCGTAGGCCCTCATATCGGTGGCGAAATCCGTCGTCATCGTTGTGGCCTGGTTGATGCAGGCAAACACAGTCACCTCCAGCCGGGCGTTGCAGGGGCGCCCCCTCTGCGCTTGCTGCCGGAGGGGCGCCCCTGCAGTCGGGCGCTAGCGGGCTGCTGGCCCGTTGCGCAGGAGCAGCCGCCAGAGGAATATCACCCCCGCGGAGAAGAGGAGAAGCCCCATGGCAACCATAGCGAGCGGCACCGTCGCCAGAGTGTCATCCCCGCCCGTGACGGGCATCGCCACCACGGCCGTGGGCGTTGCCGTCGGCTCTATGGCTGGCGCTGGCGTGGCCGTGGCTGCCGGGGCTGGCTGAGCGGGAGCCTGCGTCGGCGTCGGCGGAGCAGGGGTGGCAGTAGCCGGCACAGGCGTGGCAGTGGGCGGCACAGGGGTGGCCGTGGGGGGCGTCTCCGTCGGGGCGGGCACGGGCGTCTCCGTCGAGGCCGGCGTGGCAGTGTAGGTGGGCGTGGCCGTCGGCGGCACGGGCGTCGCTGTTGCTGTCGGCGAGGGTGGCACGGGTGTGGGGGTGTCTGTAGGCGTCTCGCCAGCGACGACGAGGCCTGCTGCGGGCGTCACGAAGAGAACGGCTGTAAGCGCAGCCACGATAGCAAGAACCAGGCCGATGGTCAGAGCTCTTTCCTTTTGCATTGCGTCTTCCTCCCTTTCAGGTCAGGATCAGGCCGAAGCTCGGGCACGGGGCGATGCTAGCCGCCTGCCGCGT
>JAPWUW010000166.1 GCA_028275325.1 Anaerolineae bacterium
AGTACTGTGCCCCTTTCTGACGCTAGCCTGATCATGCGATCCGCCTGGGGCAGATCAGTGGCCATCACCTTCTCGACATACACATGCTTGCCAGCCTCCAGGGCTGCAAGTGACAGCGGCCCGTGAGAGCGCATGTCAGTGAGCACGAGAACCCCGTCTAGCTCAGCGCTCGCAAGCATTTCCTCTGCATCTGCGAAAGCAGCCCTGGCGCCATACTGCGCCTTGGCACGATCCGCCCTGGTGGCGACGATATCGCACACTGCAGTGAGCTCAACCATATGTGCCAGGCGCTGGATAGCAGGGAGATAGCTGCGAAAAGCGATGTCGCCGCAGCCAATTACGCCCAACTTTATCTTGTACATGTTCTAGCCCTTCCTCGCTTACTTAGAATGACGTTGCTTCCACCCTGTAGCGACTGAGGTGGCAGCCCGTTCGGCTGTCCAATCCATAGGACTCTCATCCCAGGTCCTCATAGGCTCGCTGCAGCACCTGCTCCAGGCGAGCCGAAACAGCCGCCGACACCAGCGGCCGAGGGGGATACCCTTGTGCCAGAATCCGTTCCACTTCCTGATGGGCTCGCTCCGCAGCGGCAGCCTGTCCCTGCCGCTCCCAATCTAGCCAGGACGAGCGCGTAAAGAGAGGAGAGTCCCAGAACTCGCGTCGCAGGTACTTGGCGGTATGTGGGTGCACGAGATACGTGCCGCCAACGCCGACCTCGCGAATTGCTTCCAGCCCCAACGATTCCTCTGTGACCTCGATGCCACGGCAGAGCCAATTGATGGCCGAGATACTGGCATCATCCAGGACCAGTTGTTCAAAGCTGAAGGCTTCGTCGGCGCCGAGGATGCCCGCGTTGCCAATGCTGCTCCCGGCCAGCACACATACTACGGCTCCCAATCCTCGCTCGAAGCCGTTCTGGTAATCCATTAGCTTCGCATCGGTCAGCGCCAGCCCTCCGCCTTCAGACCCGATCCCGTAGAAGCGCGAGAGCTGGGTCATGGCCACCGCTAGGATTGTGAGATTCGGGTGGCCAAAGGATACCGACAAACTGCGCGGCTCAACGATACATGGGTCACCGGAGAACCTTCCGGTATCTGCTCCGGCACTTTCCAGCAGCCACATGAGCACCAGGCAGGCCAGCCGTTCGGCATTGCTGAGGGCCAGAGCGCCTGCCATGCTTGCCGGGGCTGTGGCGCCTAATGTCACGAATGAGTAGCACCCGACGGGCCAGCCGTCCGCGGCCACCCTTAGGGCACACTCCAGGTCGTTTGGAGCAAAGCGCAGAGGGCTGATGATCCCGAAGCCAAAGCTGAAACCCAAGTCCCTTCGACTTATTGCCTTGGCATCGGCGGCAATTGCCGCCATGTCCATGAGGTACGCGGCCTGCTCTAGGCCAAAGTACACGTTGAACGGCTTGGCGCTGTACAAGCACCCAAGCCGGTATGCCTCAACAGGGGCGAGCCTGGATGGGACATCGGAGGGAACGACAACTGGCAATGCAGAACCCACATTTGGCAAAGCATTGGTCAAGACAATGCCTTTCAGCACGTCTTCCAGCGTACCTGGGCGCCGCCTGTGCTCAGGGTAGTCGATGATGGTTGTCTCGCAGCCATTGGTCACCTGCAGAGGGCTCTTGCGACGCTTGCTCCTGCCCCTGTGCCTGCGAGAGCTTGATTCTAAGGCGCGCACAACCAGTGCTTCAGGCAGGTACACCCTCTCGCCATCAACAACGGCCCCAGCTGCCCGCAGGCGGGAAAGCAGGTGTTCGTTTGGCACCTGTACACCAATCTCGCCGAGTATCGAGAGGCTGGCCCTGTGAACGCGCTTGATCTCCCTTTCGCTAAGGACACTCACCTGGGCACGGAGGCGCCCCACGCAGCCACCCCCGGCAGAAATTGAAGGATCGGAAACTGCAGGGCAAATGCAACCGCCCTGACCGCGCCGAAGCGCAATCAATTGACAGGCTTCGGCTGGATGCTGATTAATTATAAGGCCCAGTTAGCTGGGTCCAGGTGGTTTTGGCTGACATATCCTTGCCAAATCTCTGCCGTTTTTGGGCAGCCTATCGGCCAAGAGGGCAGCCAGGGAAAGATGCCGGGCAGTGTCATCACCCCTTATCAGGTGCGTGAGGCCTTGTCCTTGCTTTACGTGCCGGGCAAGCTCGCCGACTGCGAGCTTGCGAGCTTGCTGCCGGAAGCAAGAGCAATTGGGGATCCCCTTGCCAGGGCGCAGGCGTTGCGCAGCAGGCTGCTGGATGCCATTAGCTCATTGCGCAGTAGCCCGCTCGGGCTGCTGCCGGCATCCGCGAGCCGTGCCTACGAGTGCCTGCGCTTGCGCTACGTCTCCGGCTTCAGCGTTCCCGAGGTGGCCCGCAAGCTGGCTGTGAGCGAGCGTCAGGCCTATCGCGATATCCGCTTCGCTGAGGAGCTCCTGTGCTCTTTGCTGCAGCCTGATGCGGCGACCTTTCTGAGCGAGGAGCAAATATCCCCACCAGCCCAGGGGACCGACGCGCTGAGCGAGGAGCTGCGCGCCCTGGGTTGCAAGGCCGAGGTTGTGCACCTGGCAGAGCTCGTGCGCTCAGCAATTGCCACTGTGTCCCCTCTGGCGGACAAGCAGGGCGGCTGCGTCCAGCTTGCCCCAATCCGTCGGGACGTGGCCGTCGTCACCACGGCAGCGGTGCTGCGGGAGATTCTGGTTCAGGTGCTCAGCTGCTTGTTGCAGAGCGCGCCAGGTGAGACGATAACCATGGCGCTCCAAGCCGATGCAAGGACAGCCACCATCGTCATTCCGATGAAGGACCCTAGAGAACTGAGCAGGCGAGATTTGCTCCAAGCGGCGCTGAAGGTGGCCGAAAGTCAGAGCATCCGCTGCGAGCTCGCCACAACGTCGTTGGGCGTGGCGCTGTACGTGCGGCTGCCGTTGGCCAGGCGCCGCAAGGTGGCCATAGTGGAGGACAACCCCGGAGCCTGCTCCCTCTATGAGCGCTATCTCGCCAACAGCGAATGGGAGCCCATAGTTGTGCCGCACCCGCGCCTGACTGTGGACACCGTCGCCGCAAGGCAGGCAGAGGCCGTCATCCTGGACATAATGATGGCAGAGACGGATGGCTGGGACGTGCTGCAGGCGCTCAAGCTGAGCCCGCGCACCAGAGCTGTGCCGGTCGTAGTCTGCTCCGTTGTGAACGACCCTGAGCTTGGGTTTGCGCTGGGCGCAGCTGCATATCTTACAAAGCCCATCTCCCGGCGGGATTTGCTCAAAGCTCTGCGGCAAGTAGCCCTGCAGCGTATGACGGCCGCAGGTGATGCAAGCATGCCCGAATGAGCGAGACCGTCTCCTCCTCGCTGAAGCCCGCCCGGCTGGTGACACAGAAAGTGTGGAAGCTCCCGGAAGCCTCTACTGCTTCTGGTTGCAGGGCCGTCACAGCGACAATGGCAGTTCCCTGCCCGAGCTTCCTTCGCAACAGTTGAGCGAGCTCCCTGCCGTCCAGCCCAGGCAGCGCAATGTCAACCAGCACCACGTCGGGCTTTGCCTCCTGAGCCAGCCGCAGCGCAGAGTGCGCGTCATGGGCTGCCGCTACCTGAAAGCGGCCGCCCTGTAGCTCTAGCATGCGCTGCACCAGGCGAGTGAAGGGCACATCGTCATCCACAACCAGCACTCGCCCTGCGGCTGGAAAGGCGGCAAGCGTTGCAAGCAGTGCCTCCGCCGTAATGGGCTTCACCAGCCAGCTATCAAACGGCGATATGTCTGCTGACGCCCGTCCCAAGGGGAGCGCGCACTGCACAACCGGAACAGGCTCTTCCAGAAGAAGGGGAGTCGCCCCGCCTCCTGGCTCCTGCGGTTCGTGTGGCCAGTGGACGATCACCGCATGGGGGTGCAGCTCGCGCACAAGCCTGCGCACCTGTTGGATTTCGGGGACGCTTATAAACTGCACCCCATCGATGCGGCGCGACAGGAACTCAGCTGCACGGCCCCGATCCACGACGAGCACGATCTGTTCGCCTTGGTCGTGGCCAGAAGACGGCGGTGGAACCGGAGGTGGCAGCATGGCCACCTGTTTTTCGGCTCGCGGCAAGGAGAAGCTGAATGTGCTTCCCTTGCCAAGCTCGCTCTCGACCCAGATCCGCCCGCCGTGCATGAGCACGAATCGCTTGGCGATGGCCAAACCCAGCCCCTTGCCGGCACTCCCGAGACCATCAGCATCATGCGGCTGAGCCTGCTCGTACTCGTCAAAGATGCTCTCAAGCTGGGATGCCGGAATGCCAGGGCCTGTGTCGGAGACGGATATGATCACCTCGTCAGCACTTGCCGAGGCCGAGATCGTTATGCGCCCGGCCTTGGTGAAGCGGCAGGCATTGGCCAGGAGGTTGAGCAGAACTTGCTTGATGCGCGTGCGGTCTATGTAAACGCTGGGAAGATCAGGTGGCAGGGAGAGTTCGAGACGGACCTGCTGGCGATCCAGGAGCAGCTTGGAGACCATGCTCGCCGCTTCCTCGACCAGAGCTGCGAGGTCCACGTGCTGGCGGCGGATGGGCATCTTCAGGGCCTGCGCCCTGGCCAGGTCGAGGATGTCGTCCACTATTGCCCGCAGGTAGCGGGCGCTCTCCCCAATTTCGCTGATATCCTGGCGCAACTCAGGAGGCCACTCCATGTCGCCATAGGCCTCAGGGTAGCGCTCCATGATCTCGATGAAACCGAGGATGACGTTAAGGGGCGTGCGCAGCTCGTGGCTGACCGTGGTGGCGAATTGCTCCTTCAGCTGGCGGGCCTCGCTTGCCTCGCGCTGCGCTATGGCGAGCTCCGTGAGGCTGCGCTTGAGCAAGCCGTTTGCGACCTGAAGAGACCGGTTGAGCTCGTTCACCTCCTGCTGGCGCAGGCTCAGTTGACGGGCCAGGTCAGCAAGCTGTTCTTCGCGCATCCAGGCCCTCGCCAACACTGAGCGCAGGCCGCGCTCACGCATAAGGGCCAGGGCTGCAACGGTGAGCAGGAGCGCCCTGTGCGCCCATTGCTCCGCTGCATCTCCCCCGCGGGCGGGGACAAGACACGCGCCCAAGGCCACAACAGCAGCAGCCCAGAGGGGCAGCTGAAAGGTGGCCAGCAACACCGGAATGACGAGAAACGGGGCCGCGGCTGCGTAGCCCAGCAACCGGTGGGCAAGCAAGGCACTAAGCAGGCACAGGCCCACCTGTGCGGCAGCCGGGCACTGCGGCGCTCGTCGGGATCGAACAGCGACAGCCAGGCAAAGCGAGGCGGTGCCTACGGCCAAAGCCACAAGCCGGAGATCCTGATGCGGGTTGTACACGTCCCGCTCCCACGCTGCCAGGCTCAGGGCTGCCAGCACTCCCGCTGCCTGACGCAATGAGGTCCGAACGAGATCGGCCCAGTTCGGCTGTACTGATGTCGCTCTCATGCTCTTGTCCATTGCCGGTACCTCGAGCACGCGCCAGCGCACAGCAGCCGCGAGGCGCGCTGGGTATCATGCGCTCGAGCACTTCGCCCCCGTTTGAGAGCAAGGTGCTGGATGGTGAGCCCGCTCAATAGCGAAGCGCGCTGCCGATTTCATAACTCCAAAAGTGGATAGACCACAAGAGAGAGCTTCAGGAAGGGACAGTGAGGTCGCGGAGCAGGTCCCAGCGACTGGAAAGGACGCGCGAGCGATTGGGCGGGCAGCGCTATTCCAGCCAGCTGGCGGTGTCGATGGCGCTGCCGCACAGGCTTCGCGCAGCTAGATGCAGCCGCTCATGCCCCTTGCGCTCGTTGGGAACAAGATGCTTGCGCCTCTCACAACCGTCAGGTACCTTCTGTCTATGCCGGGAGGGAAGGGCACCTCTGGCCTGGGTGTAGCCTTGCCCTTTTTGCGGCCCTCACGGCGGCCGGTTTGCCGTACAAGGCAGTGGAGTTGCACGAGGCGACGGCAGCGACCATGGTGCAGGTGCTGAACCTCGCCTCGTGCTTCGAGCACCTTCTTCCTGAGCTCG
>JAPWUW010000167.1 GCA_028275325.1 Anaerolineae bacterium
GGGTCGCTCATCCTGGCAACCCCGCCCTCCGCGCGGATATCAGCAGGCACGCGCTCCAGGGCCATTACCGCGCAGGCCCCGGCCTCCTCAGCAATCTGCGCCTGCTCCGCGCTCACCACGTCCATGATCACGCCGCCCTTGAGCATCTGCGCCAAGCCTCGCTTCACCCTTTCCGTTCCCGTGAGCACTTCCATGCACCACCTCCACGTTCCGCACTCAGATCAATGGCCTCCCGGCCTGCTCCTCCGCACCTACAGCCTTTGCCTGCAAGGCCCGCAGCGCCTCCCCCAGCCTGCGCACCCCTTCCGGGATCTGCCCCGGCCCCGGTGCCGCGAAGTTGAGCCGGATGAAACCCTGCGAGGAGCCATCGACGAAGAAGAGCTGGCCTGGCATGAAGGTCACGCCAAGGGGCGCGGCCTCTTCCAGCAGCTCCTGATCAGCACACCCCTCCGGCAGGCTGCACCATATGTGCAACCCACCCCCTGGCACGCCCGCCTGCAGGCCCAGGGGCTGCAGCCGCGAGAGCTCAGCAAGCATCTCATCTCGGCGCGCGGCACAGGCATGGCGCAGCCAGCGAATGTGGGCATCGAGCGAGCCATCGCGCAACAGCTCCAGCGCCACGGCCTGTAACAGGTTGCTGTGGTGCAGGTCAATGCTCTTGCGCATCGCCACCACAGCCGGCACCAGCGCCCGCGGCACAACCAGCCAGCCGAGCCGCAACCCAGGGCCAAGCAGCGGCGATAGCCCTCCCAGGTAAACCACGTACCCGCCCTGATCCAGCGCCCGGATCGAGGGCGGCGGCGCTCCCTCGAACGAGAGCTCGCCATAGAGGTCGTCCTCGAGGATCGGCACCTGGTAGCGGCGCGCAAGCTCCAGCAGCCGCAACCGCCGCTCCGTGGGCATCGTCGTGCCTGTCGGGTTGTGATAGTTGGGGTTGACGTAAATCAGGCGCACCTGACCGCCCGCCAGGGCACGCTGCGCCGCCTCCACCTGCATGCCCTCAGCATCGACGGGGATGCCGATGATGCGCGCACCCAGCCGGTAGAAAACCTCAAGCGCTCCCAAGTAGGTCGGGTTTTCCACGAGCACGGCATCCCCGGGTCGCAGGAGCAGCTGCGCCACGAGGTAGATGCCCTGTTGCGACCCCGAGACGATGAGCACACAGCGGGCTGAGAGCTTGTCGCAGCCACGGCCAGCCAGCCGACGGGCGATTTCCTCGCGCAGTTCCTGCCAGCCCTCCGTCGGGGAATCCTCCAGGAGCTGCCAGGCCGGGCGCGAGAGCGCCCGCACCACAGCTTGCTCCAGCTTTAGGTGCGGCGATTGCGTCGGGTCCAGGATGCCGCTGGCAAAGGAGATCACCCCAGGCCTGGCACTCAGGGTGCCCACGCGCTGCAAGAGCGGCCCCCAGGGCACATGCAGCCGCGCCTGCACCAGCCCACTCCACAGGAGGGGCGGCCCGCCACCTGCTCGGCCAGCGCGGCGCCTGCCAATAACAATCGTGCCGCGGCCAACATGCCCCTCCACGAGCCCATCGGCAGAGAGCTCCTGGTAGGCAGCCACCACCGTCGTCCGGTTCACGCCCAACCTGCGGGCAAGCTCCCTCTCCGAGGGCAAGCGAAAGCCCTCTGGCAGCTGGCCACCCAGGATGAGCGCCGCAAGCTGGCGGTAGATCTGCCGGTAAAGAGGCACACGGGAAGCGCGATCCAGCTCGAGGAGCAGAGGTACCTCCATCCAATTGGCCTGATTGGCCTCATTATTTGCGCCCAAGTTTGCCCCCTCAAGAGCCAATGGTTCGGCAAATGGCTCCATCCATTATGGGCAAGCGCTGCCAGCTGGCAAGCCAGGCCCGCTGGGGTGCAGGGAACACAGGAAGAGCTGCGGCCCTGCGCCTTTGCCGCACCAGTTGTGGGGTGCCCACCTTGGTGTTCGAGTCGATGGCCAGGCCAAGTTGCAGCTGTGCGCGACTTCATGGCAACCTCAGCGTTATAGTATTGGAAAATGGCTTGTTGCTCTGTCTGCTACGAGGCTATAACTTTGCTATAACTAACCAAGCTACAGGCATTGTCAATGGAGGCTTTCATGTCGCTTGTGCGAGAGAACCAGGACATTCCCGTGCCTGAGGAGGCAACGCTGCTTGAGCATGCAGAGGCTCTGGACAAGCTGGCGGAGAGGCTGCTTATGGCGGAGCAGCGCGTCTTTGCGCAGGAGGTTGCCCAGCATGGCCTGACCATCCCACAATTTGCCACGCTCGCCGCTGTGGAGACGTTCCCGGAGGGCCGAGAGCGGATGGGCCGTGTGGCCGAGCTTGCGCACCAGTGCTCGGCCACAATGACGGGCATCGTTGACCGGCTGGAAGCGATGGGCCTCCTGCGGCGGGAGGACAACCCCGAGGACAGGCGCTCCGTAATTGTCGTGCTCACGGATGCTGGTCGGCAAAAGCTTGCGGCCGTGCGGGAGCAACGCCGGCGCCGGCTGGCGCGCATCCTCTCGCTGATAGACCCGCAAGTGCGCGTTCAGGTCTATCAGGTGCTGCTGCAGTACACGCAGGCGCTCGAGCAACTGGCCTCAGAGCAAGCCTGAGCCGGGCTGTGTCCAGTGGACAGTTCATCTCGGCTTGCAGCCGCGTCGTACGCCGCGCGCCATGGCTCTAGGGCCCACTCGCTCATCTCAAGAGGCGTTTCCAGCTGCTCCTTTTGCTGCCAAAAGGCGTTGTCCGTCGGCCTTCTCCACTTCTTGCTGCATCTCCGGCGGCCACTGTTGCAGCTCAGGAGATATTCCCACCCACCCGCCCCTGTCGCTGCCAGAGACCGTTGGCCGAACTCCCTGCGCTATTGTTGCGGCATCTGTCGCTGCCAAAGCGAATTGGCGGCCCTCAGGGCAGTTCAGGGAGGTATTCCCACCCACCCGCCCCCAAAATTAGGAGCCAACCCGCAGGGCGGGCGGGTGGGAGAGCCTTGCCCCTCGGGCGCCCCACTGACGGCCAAGGTGCTTTGGCAAGGGCGAGCCATAACTCTTGCGCTGAGGGCATTGCCCGCCACGCGCCACCGTGCAAGGAGTTGCGCATCCCCAAAAGCACTTGTTGGCCGCACTCGTTGCCCTATTCTTGGGGCGTGCCTCGTCGCCAACGCATGTTGGCCGCCCCAGTCGCACTCCCGAAACTACCCCTCTCACCCGCCCCTGTCGCTGCCAGAGCACATTGTCCGTCGTTGTCGCGCCCCAGGAAGTACTCCCACCGGCCCTTGTTCCGCCCTCTGGCCGGGCCGCAGCCACTGTGGTACCATTGGCGCGCCACAACCGGGGCACGCTGGATGCGCCGCCTCGGCGACACAGCTTGTGGAGGTAGAGCCTAATGCCTTGCCAATCTGATGAACGGCTTGCCATCGATGGCGGCACGCCGACGCGCCGCTGGGGGTTCCACCCCTGGCCCGTCTGGAGCGAGGAGGAGGAAAAGCAGCTCCTGCGCGTGCTGAGAAGTGCCGTCTGGGGGATAGGCAGCGACGTCATCGCCGAGTTCGAGCAAAAGTTCGCCGCGCTGCACCAGGCGCGCTTTGCCGTTTCCGTCCCGAATGGCACGATTGCGCTGGAGATCGCGCTGCGCGCCGCCGGGATCTCCTACGGCGACGAGGTGATCTGCCCGCCGTACACCTTCATCGCCACTGCCTCAGCGGTGCTGAACGTGGGGGCGCTGCCGGTGTTTGCCGATATCGACCCGGAGAGCTACCTCATCGACCCGCAGAGGGCAGCTGAGCTCATTGGCCCTCGCACCAAGGCCATCATCCCGGTGCACATAGGTGGCTGCCCTGCTGACCTTGATGGCATCAAGGAGCTTGCACGGCGGCATGGCCTTGTGGTCATAGAGGATTGTGCTCAGGCGCACATGGCTGCCTGGCGCGGCCGCCGCGTCGGCGCGATCGGGGATCTGGGCTGCTTCAGCTTCCAATCCAGCAAGAACATCACCGCCGGGGAGGGTGGCGCCATCCTCACAGATGACGAGAAGCTTGCCGACCTCGCCTGGTCCTACCACAACGTCGGGCGAGTGCGGCAGGGGGCCTGGTACCAGCACGAGGTGCTGGGCGTGAACGCCCGCATGACCCCCTGGCAGGCAGCGGTGCTGCTTGCGCAGATGGGCCGCGCTGAGGAGCAGCTGGAGCGGCGCGAGAAAAACGCCGCCCTTCTCAGCGAGCTTCTCCTGCAGATCCCTGGTATCAGGCCGCAAAAGCGCGACGAACGCGTCAGCCATCATGCCTACCACCTCTTCATCTTCAGGTACGACAAGGGGGCATTTGGCGGCCGCAGCCGGGACGAGTTCCTGAAGGCGCTGAACGCGGAGGGCATCCCCTGCTCCGCCGGGTACGTGCCTCTCTACCGCGAGAACGCCATCGTCAAGGCCACAGCAGCCCTCAGCCGCTTCACCGGTCAGCCGGCCCGCTCTCCAGAGGAGATCGCAGCGCAGTGCCCGGTCACGGAGAGGGTCTGTCGCGAGGAAAGCTGCTGGCTCACCCAGAACATTCTCCTCGGCACCGAGGAGGACATGGCCGATATCGCCAGGGCCATCGGCAAGATCCAGCGGGCCTGGGGCTGAAGGCGCTGCCCTGCCTCCTCATGGAGCGAGCGTCTTTGCCGGCCGCAGCCAGCCCGCGGGCGAGGGGCAATGCCCCTCGCCGCGCCTTTGTGAGCGCCGCCGCCAAGGCAGCGCTTGCCGCAGGCCGGGCTGGGTGGCGCGCACTGGGCTGGGCGACGCTCTTTGGCAGCGGCTGCGCCTGTGCCGCAACCGCAGCAAGCCCCGCTCCTCCCCCTAGCCCAGAGGGCGCATCGCGGGCTGCAGCACTGAATGCCCGCCTGGGGCGTGGCATGAATTTGGGAAATGCACTGGAAGCGCCGCGCGAGGGCGAGTGGGGCGTAACGCTCCAGCCGGAGTACTTCGCCCTCATCCCCGAGGCCATTGGCGCAATCCGGCAGACCAACCCAGATAGGGCAATACTGGTTGGCCCAGCGGAGTGGAACAGCGTCAGGGCATTAGAGGGGCTCGTGCTCCCGGCGCAAGAGCAGGACCTCATTGTCACCTTTCATTACTACGAACCGTTTCGCTTCACCAACCAGGGAGCGGAATGGGTTCCCGGGTCGAGCGCCTGGCTGGGAACCAAGTGGCAGGGCATGCCAAGAGAGCGGCGAGCTATCGAGCAAGACCTTGACCTGGCCGCAAGATGGGCCAAGAAGAACGGCAGGCCGCTCTTCCTGGGCGAGTTTGGCGCCTACAGAAAGGCGGAGCTTGCCTCTCGCGCTGCGTGGACAGCCTATGTGGAAAGGCAGGCCGAGCAGCGCGGCATCAGCTGGGCATACTGGGAGTTCTGTGCCGGGTTTGGCGCCTACGACCGCTCGCGCGGCGCCTGGAACCAAGAGCTCCTGCGCGCCCTCATACCCTGAAAGCGCCAATGATCGAGCCCGCATCCGCCCCCGTGAAGCCCAAGCTCCCGTTGCCGCTTTTGGCTCTGGCGCTCCTCGGCTACTTTGCCCTTGTGCTCGCCTACGCGCTGTGCACGCCCCCGTGGCAGGCCCCCGACGAGCCGGCCCACTATAACTACACGCTGGAACTCGCCCTCACATGGCGCCTGCCAGTGCTGCAGCCAGGAGATTACCCGCACGCCTACCTTGAGGAGCTGAAGGGGCGCCGCTTCCCGCCGGAGCTTTCCGTCCAGCCGCTGCGCTACGAGGGGCACCAGCCGCCCCTCTACTACGCCGCCCTTGCGCCGCTGCTTGCTCTCCTGCGCACGGCCCCCACCCGCACGCAGGTCCTTGCGCTGCGCCTTGCCACCGCGGCCCTTGGCGGTTTTGCCATGCTTCTCACCCTGCGGCTGGGGCAGCGGCTCTGGCCCGCCCGGCCTGCCCAGGCGCTTGCGCTCTCGGCCTTCTGCGCCTACGTGCCCATGCACGCCGCCCTTGCCGCCGCCATCAACAACGACATCCTCGG
>JAPWUW010000168.1 GCA_028275325.1 Anaerolineae bacterium
ACGGTCTTGCTCTCTGACAGCCATAACTACCTCCGCCCTCTGCGCCCTTTCAGGACACCGCCGAGCCCCCTGCGCACTCGCGAAAGCACGGCCAAGCCACCTTCGCCGTGCTCATCCAGCTCCTCGTCGAGCTCTCGGCCGGCCTGCGCCCTCCTGCTCGCCTCGACCACCGCCGCGGCCCGGCCGGCCACCGGCTTGACCAGTATGCCACCTTCGACGAGCTCTAGCTTGGCCCTATCGTGTATGCCAAGTTGCTCCAAGTACTCTCGCGGCAGCTGGAGCCGGCCTGCCGAATCCACAACCACATATTCTTCGTAGGCAGCAAACACGTGCGCACCGCTTTCCTCACCTTCAGCCTCAGCCTCTGGTGGTAGTTCCGCTTGCCGGACCGTCTCGGTGCTTGTCCGCCCATCGCGAATGGCAACAACCCGGTCCACCTGGCTGGCGATGTTCGGGTCATGGGTGACGATCATGATCGTCAGCCCATAGCGCTCGTTGAGGCGCCGGAACGACTGGAAAATCGTTCTGGCCGTGACGGTATCGACCTCCCCTGTCGGCTCATCCGCAAGCAGCAGCACCGGATGATTCGCCAGGGCAACCGCAATGGCCACTCGTTGCTGCTCTCCTCCAGACATCTGCACGAGCCGGTGATGCCGCCGCGCCGAGAGGCCGACCGCGTCCAGGAGCTCTTCCGCCCACTCCCGCCGTTCCTTGGCTGGCCTCCCTGCGATCATCATTGGCAGCTCTACGTTCTCCAGCGCCGTGAGGTACGGGATGAGGTTCCGCGCCGTCTGCTGCCAGACGAAACCGACCTTGGTGCGGCGGTATCGGTTGAGAGCAAAATCGCTGAGCTTGAGAAGGTCCTGCCCATCGACAATGACTTTGCCAGCCGAAGGTCGATCCAGTCCCCCCAAGATGTTGAGCAGTGTGGACTTGCCGCTGCCACTCGACCCGACGATGGCCATGAGTTCGCCTCTCCTCACAAGCAAGTCCAAACCCTGCAAGGCCACGACCTCGAGATCCGCCACCTTATAGATCTTCACCAGGTTGTCGCAAATGACGATATGATCGTCCGTCGCTCCAAGGAACTCACCAGCCATCGCTAAGAAGCCCTCCGCCCCAGTTGTTTCCGCACCTCGCCTCTAACCGGCGGTCTCCCCGAGCTTGACGGCCTGGAAGATGCGCATGCGCACGAGCAGGTAAACCATGGTGCCCACCCCGGCCAGGAACATGAGCGAGAAGACGGCGTAGATGTTCCCGATCGCGCCCCATGCCACCAGCACCTCGAACGGCGGCGTGAGGGCGTACTTGGTCGCACCAACCTGCAGGAACTGGATGAACATGGTGCTCGCCCACACGCCAAGGAACGTTCCCACAAGCATCCCCGTCCCAATCAGGAAGGCCTGTTCCAGCGCGAGGAAAGCCGACATCTGCCCGATCGAAAGCCCTATCGCCCGCAAAATGCCGAGCTCGATGAACCGCCTCTGGAAGGAAACCAGCGAGTACAGCAGGAACCCAAGCACAGTGAGCAAAGCTGAGGTCACGAAGCCCACACTCAGAATGCCAAAGGTCCCAGTGCGCTCTGGCTGTTTCTCGTAGTCACTCACGATTTGGCGCGCATCCGAAAAGGACATGACCCGAATGCCTACGGACTCAACGCCATCCACAATTTCCTTGCCCTCGTACGCAGCATCAACCCGCAGCCAAACGTCATAGGGCACTTGGCCACCTATCCGCTCGAAAATGTACTCCAGATTGCCGATGGCGAAGTAGCCGTCCTCGGGATAGACCGTTGGGAACAGTCGCACGTAATCGACAATGGTGAAATCCCCCGAGCCTCCGAGGCCGGCGGCACTCAGGCTGAGTTTGACTTTGTCGCCAATGCCCAAGGCGTTATCCGCCAGGAAACGCCGGTCCACAATCAGCGCCGAGTCATCTAGCGCCAGCAAGTTCATGAGCGCACCCAGTGGCCGCGGCGCGAAATCCCGCCGCCAGTAGGCCACCTTCAGAAAATCGAGCCGATCCACCCCAATGACAGTGATCTGCACGGAGCGGCCACCAAGGCTGGTCGAGCCACTGAACCTGCCAACTCGTGCAGCGGCTCGGACGCCTGGCACCCTCAGGTGCTCCGTCACCGGCAGGAACCACCATTTCACCGTTGTTGCCGCAAGGAGGTCCGTCTTGGCCTCTCGCTCTTCCTGCTGGGCCTGCTGGCCGGGAGCAGCGCCACCCGGCGCACCCTGGCCCTGCTCTGAAGACTCACCAAGCTCCACAAGGCTCATATCAGCGCCCACGCGGTAGTAGGCAGAATCGTAGTTGTGCTGGTCGAGCGTGCGCGCCATCGAGGCCGTAAAGGCAGCCAGGCTCAGCGTCAGTATGAGCAGAAGCAGTGGCCCCGTGTAGAACCCCGCCGAGCGGGCAAGGTGCCTCAAGGCCAGCACCCCAGAGACGCTTCCAAAGCGCTGCACCACCCAGGCAAGGAAAGACATGATTAGCGGGAAGAAACGCATGAAAAACAACCCAGCCGCAAACATAAACATGGCCGGCACCAGGAAAAGAAGCGGGTCGCTGAACGGGTTCGACTCAGCACCAATGCGAAAGAGCGAAAGCGACCCGCGCTGGCGCAGCACATAATAACCGTAGGCCGGAGGCACAAGCAGCATGATGTCCAAGTAGAAACGCTGCCAAAACGGCTTGCGCAGCGACCGCGCCATCTCTTGCTTGTACGTGACTATTGTGTACCCCGCGGCGGAAAGGGCAGGTGCTAGGCTTGCAAACAGGGCGAGCGCGATCGCGCCGACCCCGAACCGCAGTGCGCTCTTCGTGACCTTCACCGGCAATGGCGGCCGCCACACCCACAGCAAGAACGACTTGGTGTTGCCCATGACCATGGCCACAAGCTGCCCCAAAAGAGTTCCCAGGGCCAGCGCCGCCACGCCGACAATCAGGCCCTCAACCAGATACAGCAGGAGAATCTGCAGGCTCGTTGCGCCACGGCTCTTCAGCACGGCGATCTCCGCCTTTTGCCTCTGAACCACCAGCCCGGAGACCAGCCCGATGAAGTACAGAACCAGGAACACCACCGGGATGCTGAAGACAAGCAGCAGCACGGTAAGTAACTGTGCCTTGGCGCGGTATTGGATCATCGCATCCATGGGCGAGACGTCGAGCGACGTATTCTGCAGGATCGTCCCCGCCCGCGACTGCGCTGTCATGATCCTACCTATCAGGCCGGGCACGTGCTCGGTGTAAACGCCAGAACCGTCGAAAACCAAGTACCACAGAGCCAAGTAAATCGGTGACTCCAGCGAGGGCACCACTCGCGCGAGAAAGCTCTCCTCAGGTATGAGGAACACATCCTCGAAAGCCTTTGGGGTGTAGAACCAGTACTCCTCTTTCGGGTCGCGAGGCGCCCAAACGCCAGCGATCCGAACCGGGATCTGCACCGGCGGTTTGGCGCCGGTAGTCGATCCTCCCTTCTCGAAGAGAATGTATTCCTCGCCCACCTGCAACCCGACCTGCTCCGCCATGGCCTGGCTCACGAGCACCTCGAGAGTGTCGGTAACCTTTGCCGCAACAGCAGGCCAGCTCCCTTCGAGGATCTGAATGTGATCCTCAATCCCCGTTACGAACCCAAGGTAGGCGTAAGCAAGCGGCTGCCTGATGTCAGCGTACTGCGCCTCCGATACGGGAAAAAGGCGGAAGTTATCCGTCTTCACATAGCGGACCGTCTGTTGCAGTGGCAGCCCGATAACGGATGGCGCTACCTTAGTGAGGTATTGATCCTCAGGGGTGTATTGGTCGAGCTTGATGCCCCCATACCAGGCACCGACATACCGCCACATGAAGGCGAACGGCGGGCGGTTCCCAGTCTCAGACATCTTGCGCAGCTGCTCTCGCAGCAGCCGGTGGTTGATCGCATCTGAGAACAGCGGGATGCTCATGATAAGAGCCACTGCCGTTGTCAGCCCGAGCAGGCTGACAAGCGACAGGCCCAGGTTGGCCCGCAGCCGTCGCAATGCCAACCCGATAATTGCGAAGATGTTGCCCATTCCCTAAGAGCCTCCCATCCCCAGCACTAACAGGCACAGCAGGGGCAAGCTCTGGCAGCTGCCCCTGCTTGAACTCACCAACCTCATCTAGGGACCTATGACTACCATTCCCTCTTCCAGGCCCTCGACGATCTCCACTCGGTCCTGGGCGGCATCCTGTATGCCTACACGCACGTCCACACGCCGCTGCCGGCCATCTGGCTCTTGCACCACTACAAACCGACGGCCCTCGAAGGTGCGTATGGCTTGCGGCGGGAGATAAAGCACGTTGTCCTTGCGCTCAATGACCACGTTTACTTTCGCCAGCTGCCCCGGCTCAAGCTTCCTGCCCTTGGTGTCCTCAATGCTGATGCGCGTGGATTTGTCCTGCTGTTCAGCCTGGCCGGAGATCCCACCACCGCCATAGGGATAAGGCAGGCGCCGCACCTTGCCCACGAGCTGCTCACCCGGCGAATCCGAGAAGACGATGCGCGCCTGCATCCCCTCGGCAAGCCGCTGCAGCACGCTGCTCGTGAGGTCGCAGGAAAGCTCGTAGTTGCCCGGCTCAGCAACGACGATAACCGGCTTGTATGCCTGTGCCTCTCGCCCCTCAAAGACAAGCACCCCTGTAACCTGCCCGTCAAAGGGGGCAACTATGCGCGCCGCATCGAGCTGCGAGGCCAGGCTGTCCATGCGCAGCTTTGCCGCTTCCACGTTCTTCTCCAAGCTGGGATCAACCCCCTGTTCGAGGATCTGCACCTCCCGCTGCGCATCCTCAACTGCCCGCACTATGGCCGGATCGACACCGGCCTGAGCTCTCTCAAGATCCATTTTGGCGACATCCAGTTTTGCCAACGCAAGCTCATACTGGAGCTGTGCAGCCCGATAGGCCTCAAGCGCCGGTCCGCTGCGGTTGGGGTCGTTCACTGCATCCGCGTAGTCCAGCTGGGCCTTCTGAAGCGCAGCCCTAGCTTCCTGTACCTCTGCCTCCGCCTGTTTCAGCCTCACTTCTGCCTGCGCGATAGTGTACCTTTGCTCCTCTTGAGCCTTCTGCAGGCGTGCCCGCGCCAGCTCAAGGTTCCGGCGCGCATCCTCCAGCCGCCTTTCATGCTCAGCCCGAGCCTGCTCGAGCGCCAGTTGGGCCTTTTCCAGGTCAACGCGCGCCTGCTCCAGCTGGTTCACCAGGCTTTCCGCCTCCAGCTCCGCCAGGATGTCTCCCGCCTTCACCATGTCGCCTTTCTCCACATACACCTTGGAGACTCGCCCGTTCATCTTGAAGAAAAGCTCCTGTTCGCGGACTGGAGCCACCCGGCAGAGGAAATCGACGCTGTCAACCACTTCGCCTCGCTTCACCTCGTAGACCGGCTTCTCCGGCACAATTGGCGTCGGCACCGGGGTGGGCGTTGGCTCTTCTTTCTCCGTGAAGGGTGCCGCACAGGCGGCCACCACAGCCCCTAGAACCACGAGAACCGCAAGCAAAGACAGTTTTCTCATTTCCATTTCACCTCAGCGCACCGTACCTGCGGAATTTGACTCGCCAGAAGCAGATAAGCACCACCTCCGATGATTCCTGCCACCTACAGCCACACTCATTACTTACAGCACTAACTCTAGTGAACCCTTATCGCCTAAGGCAAATCGGTTTGGCTTGCCAGCCAAAGCAACCCAAACAAAAATCCATGGCAACCACCCTTTTGGCTGAGGATGGCCCCATGGACAGCAAAGCTCTCTCGCGCCTTCTCGGCAGGCTGCTGGTTGAACAACACCTCACGATCTGCACGGCCGAGTCGACGACCGGAGGCCTCATCGCGGCAGCAATCACAGATATCCCCGGCTCTTCCCGTTATTTTCTCGGCGCGGCAGTCACCTACTCTAATGACGCCAAGATCAAGTTGCTCGGCGTCCCCCCCAGCTTTATCAGATCATTCGGTGCCGT
>JAPWUW010000169.1 GCA_028275325.1 Anaerolineae bacterium
GGACTAGGGCTGCTGCCCTTGCCGCTTTTTGCTTGCTGCCACCCGTGTGGTGGTGCCAGCGAGTGCCTGTAAGCGTCGGTTGCATGAAGAAACGCAGAGCGTTCGGCTTCGGCAAGCTTCAGTTTCTCCTCCCCGGTGCTCGGCAGCACCAGCAGGCCAGCCCTTCCCCTGCTTTTGGCACGGAGCGCACCCTCTTTCTTGCCTGAGCGCCAGATAAGGCCACAGGCGCATCCTGCTATCCCCTGCAGATAAGCGCTCGGCCCGACGACCTGCGTCGCTAGTGGGAGCGAGCTGCCTCGGCTATCATGTGCGTACTGTCTATTCTGGCTTTCTTCAAAGGAGTGGCTCGTGGCCAGTGGTGTGGCGCTTTTGCCTGCTCCTGACGGTTGCGCAATCGATGCCGAACCAATGCCCGCCGGGCTGACAGCCGATGTGCTCGTAAGTGCCCGGCAACGGCCACAATGGAGGGTGCCTTGGGCCGAGTGATTGGTGTGCTAATGGTGTTTGTGCTCCTTGCAGCTCTTGTCTGCGGGTGCCTGGCTGCTGCCCTGGTGGGGCTGGCCACTCTGGATTGGGGCAGATTGTGGGCCAGGGGGCCGCTTGCGCGCATGGCCGAGCGCACTGTGAGCTCCGAGCTGCCGCTTGCCCCTGGTGAGGAGCTCCAGGTGCGCAACGAGGTGGGGCAGGTGCAGGTCCGTGGCGCGCAGACGGACAGGGTAAGGTTGGAGGCGACTCTCCGCGCCCGGGTGCCTCCCGGCGGGGATCCGCAGACGCTGCTTGGGCAAGTGCAGATCGACCTGCGGCGGGTGGACCGCGGTGCGTGGCTGGGGGTGAGCTTGCCGCGCAAGGGGCCAGAGGAATCGCTTAGTGTGCGGCTTGAGATCGTTGTCCCGGCGGAAGTTGCGCTTTCGATAGAGAGCAATGTCGGCACCCTTGCCATCGCCGGTGTGACGGGCGCGCTCAAGGTGCGCAACAACGTGGGCGATGTCGAATTGCGGCAGGTGGAGCTTGCCGCCGGCAGCGACCTGAGCACTGGCGTTGGCTCCATCAGGGCGGTGGCTGCCCTGCCAAGCGCAGGTGAAATCCGCTTCAGCACCGAAGTTGGCCGCATTGAGCTCCGGCTGCCTGCTGACGCTGCGTTCCTTCTCGAGGCGGAGACGGGCGTCGGGAAAATCCAGTGTGGGTTCGAGCTGCGCGGGAGCCGCGAGGATAAGGGGCCAGGCGAAAGGCTCGCCGGAAGCGTGGGGCAAGAGCCGCAGGTTTTGCTGCGCCTGCGCGCGCAGACAGGGGATATCGTCCTGCAGCCGCACTGAGCCTGCAGCCAGACTTGTGTGGCCGGAGTTTGGCCGCAAGTTGGCCGCACAGAGCCCTGTGGGCACCCTATAATTGTGGGTAGGGAGCGCTTGCTTCCAGTTTTGGCAGCGACAGGGAGGTGTGAGATGGTTTGCCTGAGCAGGAGAAGGTTGCTCATCGCTACAGGGGCGCTTGCGGCTGCAGGGCTGGCAACGGCCTGTGCCGGCGCGCCAACGGCGGCACCGGCGGCAACAGGTGCGGCAGAAGGGACAGCTCCTGCCGCCCCACCGGCCCCTGGCAAGAAGGTGGAGTTGCGCTTCATCAAGCTCTCCATGGATACGGACGTGGCGGAGTTCTTCGAGAAGACGGCGATCCCCAAGTTCGAGGAGGCAAACCCCGGCTACACGGTGAAGGTCGACATGAGCGACTGGGGTCACCTCGGCGAGAAGCTCATGACGAGCTTCGCCGGCAACCTGCCGGTCGACCTTGTGGAGACGGGGAGCGACTGGGTCGGGCCGTATGCTGCGCGCAAGCAGTTCATGCCGCTCGATGACATGGTGGCTACGGACTACGCCGAGGAGATCAAGGACTACTACCCGGAGATGGTCGATATCAGCCGCTACAGGGGCAAGCTCATGGCGCTGCCGTACATCCTGGATATCCGCACCACCTGCTACCGCAAGGACCACTTCAAGGAAGCAGGGTTCGACCCGGAAACTGGCCCCGACACCTGGGATGACCTGGTGGCCTACGCGACCAAGCTCGTGCAGACGGACAACCAGGGCAACATCACGCGCGCTGGTTACCTGATCGACGCCAGCACACCAACAGGCGCCTTCTTCGAGTTCTGGTACCTGCTCGTGCAAAACGGCATCGATGTCGTCGTGCCCTGGGGCAGCTGGAACCCGGACGACGTGAAGCTGGAGACCCCAGAGGCGAAAGAGGCGTTGCAGTTCATGGTGGACCTCATCAACAAGTACAAGGTCTCGCCAATGACGGGGATGTCCACCAAGAACCCGGACCTCAGCGCCCTTGCGGAGGGGATCACGTCGATCTGCACCGAGGGTTCCTGGATCATCGGCAACTTCAAGCGCTATGCGCCGGATATCTTGGAGCAGCTGGGCGTGGGCAAGCCGCTCATGAAGAAGGCGCGCAAGCAGTACGCTTGCCCGAACGTTTACGCCATCGGCACCAATACTGTGGACGCCAAGGGTGCCTGGGCGCTCATGAAGCACATGCTTTCCAAGGAGATAATGACGGGGATGCTGGCGCCAGCCAGCAACACCCCGCCGCGCAAGTCGATTGCTGCGGAAGCCGAGTACATGCAGGATCCGCTGGTGCAGAAGTTCCAGCAGATCCCCGAGCAGGGCTGGGGCACGACGACGCCGCAGGCGACGGAGTGGCCCACCCTGGAGAACATCGGCAATTACGTGCAGGCAGCCCTGCGCCTGGAGATGACCGTGGACGAGGCGCTGGCCAAGGCGGCGGAGGAAACGAAGCGGCGCATTGCTGAGCTCGTGGAGGCCGTTGGCGCTGGCTAGGCCGGAACAGCCCAGGCCCCCGTTGCTGAGAGCTGGGGGCCTGGGCACGCTCTTTGATAGTGAGGCATTGCAAAGGGTTGGCATGCATGAGCACATCGATTGTTGGCTGGACCCAAAGCCGCAAGCGGCGCGGCCTGACGGCACAGGAAAGGGCGGCTATCGTTTTCGTCGCGCCGCTCATGATCCTGCTGCTTGTCTACTGGATCATCCCGTCGCTTGCCTCCCTTTTTTACAGCCTCACCAACTATAGTGTGGTCTTGCCCAGCAAGTGGGTGGGGCTGGAGAATTACTCTCGCCTGGCAGGAGATGTCCTTTTCTGGAAGTCGCTCAAGAACTCGGCCTATTTCACCATCGGCAATATCCCGTTCACCATGGCCATTGGGCTCGCGCTGGCCATCGCGGTCAACGGGGCACTTGTCGGGCGGAACTTTTTCCGCATTGTCTTCTACCTGCCGGGCGTTACCTCGACGATCGCGCTTTCCATGGTGTGGCTGTGGCTTTTCGACCCGCACTTTGGGCTTCTCAACGCTTTCCTCAAGCTCCTGGGCCTGCCGCCGCAGCAGTGGCTGCAGAGCACAAGCCAGGCTATGCCCTCCATCGTGCTCATGAGCGTCTGGGGCAGTGTCGGCGGGACGATGATCATCTACCTTGCCGGGCTGCAGGGCATACCTGTGCAGCTGTACGAGGCGGCGGAGGTGGATGGTGCCACGAAATGGCAGCAATTCCGTTACATCACGTTGCCTTCCCTGCAGCCTGTGACGCTGTACGTGCTCGTCACGAGCATCATTGGCTCCTTCCAGATCTTTGGGCCCATTTACGCCATGACTGATGGCGGCCCTGCCTTTGCCACGACCACGATCGTCCACCAAATTTACATCAATGGCTTTCGCTATTTCCACATGGGCTACGCGGCTGCACAATCCTGGGTGCTTTTTGTGTTGCTGCTTGGCCTTTCCATCATCAACTTGCGCCTGCAGGTGTTTGGTTTCATCCAGGACTAGGCCTTTGGTGAGGGGGTTGAGCGCATGGCAGTGACGGCAATGGCGGCGCGGCGCCCAGCGCCGCGCCGCGCCAAGCGGATGCCGCTCGGGCACTACCTCGGGCGGGCGCTACTTTACCTTGTGCTCATTGCGGGTGGGCTCTCCATGCTCATCCCGTTCCTGTGGATGATCTTCACTTCCTTCAAGCCGCGGCAAGAGATCTTCAAGATGCCGCCGGTCATCTGGACCACCCGGTACACCGTTGAGCATTACGTCGTGGCGATCACCAGGGGCAAGTTCGATATCTACTTCAAGAACAGTTTCATCGTCTCCGGTGCCACGACGTTGCTCACCCTTTTCATCACGTCGCTGGCCGGCTACGCTTTCGCCCGCCTGCGCTGGCGCGGGCGAGAGGTTGTCTTTCTCATTGTCCTGGGGACGGCGATGCTCCCTGGCCTCATCGCCCTGATCCCTACCTTTCTCATTGTCAAGGCCACGCCCCTTGCGGGCGGCAACGATATCCTCGGCCGCGGTGGCACTGGCTGGCTGGATAGCTACCCCGGGCTGATCTTGCCGGCAGTTGGAGGTGGTTTCAACGTCTTTCTCATCCGCCAGTTCTTCAGCACGCTCCCCAAGGAACTTGAGGATGCAGCGCGCGTCGATGGTTGCGGGGAGTTCGGGATATTCAGCCGGATAATCATTCCGCTGTCCAAGCCGGTGCTTGCTGTGGTGGCGCTCTTCACGTTCCAGGGCTCTTGGAACGATTTCCTCTGGCCGCTTGTCATCGTGCAGAGCGACCGCATGCGCACGATTCAGCTTGGGCTCACGTTGTTCCGCTCCCAGCACAATGTGGAGTGGGGCGTGCTGATGGCTGGCACCACCTTGGCCACGGCCCCCACCGTGGCGCTCTTCCTGGCGGCGCAGCGCTACTTCGTGCGCGGCATAGCCCTTACCGGGATCAAGGGCTGAGCTGGCGTGGGGCCTAGCTGCCTGCCTCAAGCCCAGCTCAACATAAAAGGTTTGGAGGCGAAAAGGATGGCAAAGCTTGCGATTGCTGGTGGGACGCCGGTTGCGCCCGGCGGGCTGAAGGTGCAGTGGCCGATCATCGATGAGAGCGACCGACGGCTCTTGCTGGAGGTGCTCGAGAGCGGCAAGTGGTGTAGCGCCCACTGGTACTTCGAGAGGCCGCTGGATTCGAAGGTGGCGCTGTTTGAGCACCAGTTTGCCAAGTGGGTTGGCACAAAACACTGCATCGCCGTCACGAACGGGACGGCGGCGCTGACGCTGGCGCTGAGGGCGGCGGGGATTGAGGCCGGGGATGAGGTGATCGTCCCGGCGGTGACCTTCATCGCCTCAGCGACGGCGGTGGTGCTGGCCAACGCCATTCCGATCTTTGCGGACATCATCCCGGAGACGTACCAGATTGACCCGGACCACGTCGAGAGCCTGATTACAAGCCGGACGAAGGCGATCATGCCGGTGCACTATGGTGGCTACCCTGCGGATATGGACCGGATCATGGAGATTGCGCGCCGGCACAACTTGGTGGTTGTCGAGGATTGTGCTGAGGCGCACGGTTCGGAGTGGCGAGGCAAGCGGGTTGGCTCGATTGGGCACCTTGGTGCCTTCAGCCACCAGATGGGCAAGCCGCTGGCCTCAGGCGAGGGTGGCAGCATCACCACAGACGACGACGAGTACGCCCGCAACTGCTATTCGTTTGGCGATCTGGGCCGCATCCCGGGTGGTGGCAAGTATGAGCACTACACGCCGGCCGGGAACTTCCGGATGACGGAGTTTCAGGGGGCGTTGCTTGTGGCGGGCTTGGCGCGGCTGGACGAGCAGACGGAGATCCGGCACCGCAATGGCGAGTACTTGGCGCAGGAGCTGGAGAGGATTGGCGGGATCCCGGCGCTGAAGCGGGATCCGCGGGTGACTAAGCGCGGCTACTACTTTTACTTCCTGCGCTACCAGGCGCAGGAGTGGGGAGGGGTGCACCGGGACAAGTTTGTGGCGGCGCTGAACGCTGAGGGGATTCCTTGCGGCACGGCGCACAACCAGCCGCTTTACAAGAACCCGCTTTTTGCCAACATGAGCTTTGGGCGCACTGGCTGCCCGGTGCTCTGCCCGCACCACGG
>JAPWUW010000170.1 GCA_028275325.1 Anaerolineae bacterium
ATGCCAAGGACTGCCTTGCGCATGCCTCACCCCCCAGGCAGACTACGGCGCCATTCTAAGCGCGCGCACCGCGCGGGGCAAGCGGCCTGCGCCACTTGCCAGCGCTCAGCCTGGGTGCTATCGTTTGGCCAGATAGCAGCAGGGCCTTGTGCCCTAAGGCAAACAGCACACGTCGCACCTCACGCGAGATGCGCGCGGTGCAGGCTATCTGTCACACATTCATCACCGTTCACCGCTGCCTTTCCCTACCACCCCCGGGCCTGCTGCTCGATCGGTTAGGGTTCGGAGGAGCCCAAGATGGCTGGTAAGACAGCTCTGGTCTACTGCCGGCAGCAGGAAGTAATTGATGCCCTCGTCCCATGCCTGACATCACTCGGGTTTGTCGTCGCCGTAGCGATGGATGAGCAAGCGGGCCTTGAGGTCGCCGCAAGGCTCCAGCCTGATCTTGCGATTGTCTTTTCCGATTGTTGCAGCAAGCACAAGCCCAGCATCTACCGGCGGCTCGTCCCCAACCCGAGCATGTTCCTCATGGTCATCGCCAACAATAGAACTGGGCAGGAGCTCATCAGCGCCGCAGAGGCTCAGGCCGACCACTACGTGGCGGGGCCCGTGGGGATGGCAGAGCTCATCGCCCGTGTGCGCGCAACGGTACGGCGGGCAGAAGCCTCTTGGGCCGAGAGCCCATCTGGCTCTGTCTACAGTGGGGAACGGATTGTTGCGGGGCCAATTGAGCTCGAGCCGGAAACAAGGCAGGTTTTCCTTGGCAACCGGTCCGTAACCCTTACGAAAACCGAGTTCCGCATCCTGCGCGCTCTGGCCGAAAACCGTGGCCGCACCCTTTCCCCGGAGGAACTTCTCACGCGCGTCTGGGGGCCTGAGAGGATCGACCAGCCCGAGTACCTGCGGCTGTACATCCAGCGCCTGCGCCGGAAGCTCCACGATGACCCCAGGCAGCCCCGCTTCATCGTCACCGTGCGCGGAGTCGGCTACCACCTCCGCGACGAGGGCCAGGAGCTCTAACCTTTCTAATGATTTGATACGAACTTCTTATGAATTATGCTATTGACTTGGGGGTGAAGAGCCACTATCCTTGTCGGTAGAACCAGGCAAGGCCTCAGGCGCTGCCTGGCCAAGCTTGGTGGGCCGGCCCCTCCCCGGGCACCGGGGGGTGGTGGGGAGGGGCCGAGCACGGGAGGGGTACCCCCATGCTTGCCTTAACTATATGGCCACCGGGGCCAGCGGGGCAAGAAAGGGTCGTGGGGGTTCCCTCCTGCCAGTAGGAGGGTTGCCTATGGACTGAGCGAGCAAGGGTTGGCCTATCCGCCTTTTGTGCATGATTTCAGAAGGAGTGGATGAGATGAAGCGCTCGCTTGCGGTTTTGCTTGCAATTGCCCTGACTCTGATGGCTGTTCTGCCTGTGGCCGCCGGTGGTGGAGGCACGACAACAACGGTGCAAACTGGCGCTCAGATAACCGGCGCCGGAGACGACCCGTTCGTCAAGGCCAAGTGGGAAAGCCCGGACATGGACCCTTGCAAGGCTGGGGTTCAGATCATCCCTAACCCAGCTGGCCCGCTCCCCGGGCAGGGCGGCGAGACAGAGGTGTGGGTCTATGCCGTGGTCTCCGACCCGAACGGCATAGCCGACGTCGCCGACGTCTACTTCAAGATCTTCCACCCCGATGGCAGCTTCAAGCTGCAGGTACACATGAGCAAAGTGCCCTGCTGGCAGGCGATTGGTCTGGTGAAGGATGCTGCCGCTAAGGGTCTGATAAAGTTCGCTGAGGGCTACGACCTGGAGGACGTCCTCTGGCAGCTCGACTGCGAGAAAAAGCAGGCCGAGCTGTGGGTAGGGAAATGGATCTACGAGATCCATCAGCCCGCAGGCTGGTACACGACTGAGGTCACAGTGGTCGACACTGGGGCAACCTCAAGCCCGGCGTGCCGAAGTGGATATCCGGGGATGACAATTTCGTCCCGGGCGATGGTAAGCCGACCGTCTGGAACCAGGGCAACGACCCCGCCTCTCTCAGAATCCACAACAGCGCTCTGGTCGGCGCCAAAGAGGGCAAGGAGATCGTAAAGTTCGACGTGCGCATGGGCGGCGAGTACTACAAGTACCTTGCGAGCCAGTGGGTGACGCTTATTGGCCCGCTTCTGCCCTGCACGCCACGTCAAATCGAGTTCTCCGTCTTTGCGCCCGAGGGCCTGCCGAAGGACACCTACTCCGGCACAATGGACTTTGAGATCATCCACTACCAGCCACCAGCCTAGTGGCCGAATGAGGGAGCGCAGAGGGCCGGGCCCGCAAGGGCCCTGCCCCTGCTTGCTTGTAAAAGCGAGCTTGCGTGCAAGTCAAGCTTGGGCCACCTTAGGAGTGTGCAAGAATGGGCCGGAGACTACGAAGCTTTGCCGCAATTATTGTTGCTACCTGCGCCTGGCTGCTTGCGGCCTGGAGCGCAGCTGCCATCAGCATTGGCGTTGCCCCTACGAGCGTGGAGCTCGCCGATGCCCTGCGCGGCGGCGAGTACCTGCGCACTCTCTACATCACCAACACCGGGGGAGACCCCCAGGAGTACACGCTGCAAGCGGAGGGAGAGGCAGCAGCCTGGCTCTCCTTCCTTGCTGATGCCGAGAGCCAGGAGCCGCTCGAGCGCCTCACCGTGCCAGGTGGCGGGCGCGTCTCATTCATAGTGCGCATCCGCATCCCTGAGGATGCCGCTTCCGGAGCCTACGAGGCCACGCTCGTCGTGCGCACCGCCACGGCTGAAGGCAGCACGCCAACCGCAGGTGGTGCCGCTGTGACCCTTCAGGCCAAGGTCTCGTTCAAGATCAACGTCACGGGCACACAGCGGCTAACTGGCGAGGTGCGCGATATCACGGCGCAGCCGGCCACTGAGGTGAACTACCCCTACCGCGTCTCAGTCTATTTCCGCAACACCGGCAACGTGATGGCCAAGCCCGTCATTGCCATCGCCCTTTTCAGGGGCGAGCAAGAGGCACAGCGCGGCCAGTTCTCGGAAACTGAGGTGAAGCCCGAGGAAGCTCAGGTCATCGACGCTGAGCTCAGCACCGAAGGCCTGCCAGTAGGGGAGTACTTGGCAAGAGTCACCGTCTCCTTAGGGAATACAGTACTGGCCACCAAGAAGTTGCCGGTGGAGCTCGTGCCCTTTGGCACGCTTTCGCGCTCCGGGGAGATAGTCAGCATGGCCGTAGACGGGCAACCCGTCCTAGGCCGCGTGGCCAAAATCCTCGTCAACTTCAAGAACACAGGCCAACTGGAGGCACAAGCGCAGTTCTTGGGCGAGGTGTACCGGGAGGGAGCACTCGTTGCCACGATAGATAGCCGGCAGCTCCTGGTGACGCCCGGCGAAGAGGTTGTGCTCACTTCCTACTATAAGCCGGAAGAGCCTGGCTCCTACACCATAAAGGGGCAGGTGAACTACAGCGGCAAGCTCACGGATTTCACAGAGCTCACGTTCCAGATCGGCGAAGTGGCGGCAGCCACCGGCAGCTCGCCTGCTGCCCGGCCGCTAGGCGGCTTTGGAGGCCTGGGCTGCGCTTCCCAGGTGGGGTTGGTGGGCCTGGTTCTCGGCGGCGCGGCAGTGCGCTGGCGAAAGCAGCACTCGCAGCGGCGCTAGGCGGCGCGCCGCGGATCCGGTGCGGGAGGTGCTTGCGTGAGGAGGCTAGCTGAGAATCGCTATAGAAGGCCTGTCATAATCGGGATGGCTGCGCTACTCCTCCTTTGTTTGAGCTGGCTCGCGCAGCTAGGCCAGCTGGCCGCCGCGGATGAAGCGGCCACCGACACTGCCACAGAAATCATTGCGACAGAGACCGCCACTCCTGCACCAACCGAGACGCCGACCCCTGCCGCGACCGACACACCCACCTGGACACCTACGCCGACCGACACCCCAACTGACACCCCCACACCGACGGAGACCACCACCCCAACGGCAACGCCCTCCCCCACACCGACAGACACGCCAACACCAACGGAAACGCCGGCCCCAACTCACACCCACACGCCTACCGAGGCACCCACCGCAACACCCACACCAACGGACACACCAACCGGCACTCCCACACCAACGGATATGCCAACGTCCACACCAGTACCCACCGACACCCGTACCATAACGCACACCCCAACGGATAATCCGACGCCAGTCGAAACGACAACGGCCGCAACTGACATGGCCACGGCGCTTCCAGCCGATAGCGACACGCCAAGCGCCACTGCTGCGGAGCCGGAGCCGACCGCAACGGTCACTGGGACGCCGCTGCCCGCGGAGCTGACCACAGGTTGCCCTCGCGTGGAAGCGCTCTGGGTGCTGCCCGACCTTGACCCCACCGAAACTGGCACGCAGCTTAGCCTTGCCACCTACAGTGGACAGCCACAGCCTGTATCCGTTTGGCTGTTCGTGTGCGGGACCACCCTGCCACGTGCCGCTCGGCTCACGGTACAGAGCCCGGATGGCGCGCCGCTCCTACAAACTGGGCTGGCCGTTGTCCCTGCCTCCGCCGCAAGCCTGGCTGAAGCCGTACAAGCCGCCGCAGAAAGCGGCCTCTTGACTGAGGGGCAAGCCGCCGCACTCCAGAGCTTGCTCGCGGCAGACGCGGGCTATGGCTTGCTAGGCGAGTTCTCGCTGCCCGAGGGTGGCGCGAGCCCAGGGCAATACTCGGTTGCCGTTGACCTCAACTTCCCCGAAACTTGCGGCTCCTTGGCGGGCACGGCGAACTTCGAAGTACTCGAGGCTCAGCTGACCGTCACCCCCAGTTCAGAACAAGCTCCGCCTCCAGACCTGAAAGGGACGAAGGAGCCAACGCCTACGGAAGCGCCGCAGGACCCCACTCCTACGCAGACGCTCGCTGCCACAGAGACGGTCACGCCTGAGGCCACCCATACAGCAACGCCAACGCCTTCGCCTACACTCACAGCCACGCCCACGCCGGATCCATGCGCCCAAAGCTACGTGCAGGCGATCTGGGCACTGCCGGACGCCAAAACGGACACTCCGGGTACCCAGGTGGTCCCAAAACCAGGCGCAGCCCAGGAGGTAGTCATCTGGGCCGTGGCCCACACCCATGGCCCCGTTTCGGTAAAGGGCCTCTTGCGCAGCCCGGCTGGAGACGTGCTCCAATACCTTGCCTTCTCGGTCGTGGAGGACTCATCCGCGATAGCGGCAGCGCGGGAGGCAGCGCTAGCCGCTGGCCTCCTCACTTCTGCGGAAAATGTGGCCATCGACGATGCCCTTGCTCTGGAGGTGGCCCATTTCTACCGTGCCAGCTTCTCACTGGCGAGCGCGCAAGCGCCGGGGACGTACCTTGCCGAGGTGCAGCTCTCGGCAGATGGCACCTGCCCTGGGCACATCGCCGCGACAGCAGTAGGTTACCTGCCTCTCGCTGCCTACGAGGTGGACTTCCAGGCCCTGGATTTCGGTGAGCTCAGCCCAGGCAGTGCTGCGGCGGTTATGGGTGATGATGCTTTCCTCGCCGGGGACGGCCGGCCAACACTGCGCAACACGGGCAACATCCCGATCTTGGTCACAGTGCGCTTTTCGGCCATGCGCAACCTGGCAGGTGAAGGGGAAATCACCTCCTTCCGAGCGCGCTTTCTTGGCGAGGAGTTAGAGCTAGCGGCCGACCAATCCGCCCGGTTCCCTCGCCCGCTGAGGGTTGGCGAGTCTGCCGCGCTCACCGTTTGGGCGCTGGCGCCCCAGATCGCGCCCAAGGGCAGGTACCAGGGCGAGCTGGCCCTGGCCATCGAGGGAGAGAGCTAGAGCTTCCTAGCTTCCTGGCGGCAGACTGTGTACACTGAAGCCGGGTGCCCCCAGACGGGCACCCTCAGGAGCGAAGGCGTATGCAGCTTGCTATTGCCGTCACGGGGCTCACTGCCCAGCAGCTTGAGGATTACCT
>JAPWUW010000171.1 GCA_028275325.1 Anaerolineae bacterium
ATGTTGAACTTTTCTCTGTCGGTGATGAGGCGCACTTCGTGCGCTGGCAGGTGCACTTGCAGGCTTTGTTTCTTGCTCTGTGCCAGCGGCCGTAGATCCTCCACGGCGTCTTCCACCAGCTCGGCAAGGCTGAAAGACTCCAGCCGAATCGTGGAGGTTCCCTTCTCCAGCGCGTCCAAGTTCAGCATGGCGTCAATGAGCGTGCGCAGCTTGTTGGCACTGCGGCTGATGATGCTCGCGTACTTCTTGACCTCGGGCGGGACAAGTCCCTCGAGGATGCCGGCATAGCCCATGAGGATGGCAAGAGGGGTGCGCAGCTCATGCGCGGCAATGCTGATGAACTCGCTCTTCAGGTGATCCAGCTGCCTCAGCTCCTCATACGCCTCTCGCAGTTCTTCGAAGAGGTTGGCATTCTCTATGGCAATGCCAGCCTGGCTGCACAGAAGCGTGGCAAACTCCTTATCCCCCTCGGAGAACGAGTCGTCAGGCCGCTCGTGAGCCAGTACTAGGACCCCCAGGGGACCGGCTTTAGACGGGATGGCCTGAGCGAGCGCTGCGGCAACGCCAAGTGGTGCCAGAGCTGGGTGAGGTTGGGCACGGCCGAAGGTGATGGGGCTGGCTGCATCGAGGGCCGCTTTGGCAAGCTCTCTCCAGGCAGGTAGCTCGGCAGCCCGGACTTCATGCAGCGCGACAATCTCCTGCGGCCGCAAGCCAACGGCCCTGTCCAGCCAAAGGAAGATAGCCGCCCTCTGTGCTCGAAGCTCTCTTGCTGCCGTATCAACCACCTTCTGTGCCACCTCTTGCACGTCTGTGCTGGACATGAACGTCCGCATGGCATCGAAGAGGGGCAGTAGCGCTCGAAGCCTTGCTGCCTCCCGGCGCAGCCTCTCCTTTTCCAGGGCTCTGCCTATGGCACTCACAAGGTCGCTCGCGGAGAAAGGCTTGATTATGAACTCCTCGACGCCAAGCTTCAGCGCCTCTATGGCTGTGTCCATAGTGCTGTAGCCCGTCATGGTGACGCAGACCAAGTTTGGGTTGACAGAGCGCGCTGCCTCAGCCACGTCCAGGCCGTCCATGCCGGGCATCTTTATATCTGTTAGGAGAAGGTCGAACCGCTCGGCCCCGGCGAGCTGCACAGCCTCAAAGCCATTGCTGACGGTTGTCACGGAAAACCCTTCGGCTGTCAGTATGCGTTCGCAGATCTGCAGCACATCCGGCTCATCATCCACAACCAACACTCGCTCCCGCGCCATCCCCTTGAGTTCCCAGCCAATGCCTTCCGATACTCTAATGGTAAGTGCTACCACGGCTGGCTGCAATACCCTTTTGTGCGTGGCGGCGCGTTGACCCTGGCCCTCGCCGATGGCTAGAATGCACGCCCGTAGCCGTTCGCGCTGGAGGGGGCAAGATGCGGCAGGGCGTTCCCATTGGTGTGCTCGTGTACGGGTTTGGCGCTATTGGGCAGGCAATTGCGGCAGCAACATTGCAGAAGCGTTGCCTGAGGCTTGTGGGCGTTGTGGACAAGGCACCTGGGCTGGCTGGAAAGCCCGTGGCCGAGTTCGTGGCCGGGGCTCCTGCGCAACTGCGGATATCTCCTTGTGCGGGTGCCGTGGCCAATCAGGGCCAGGTGCAGGTGGCCGTGCACGCCACGGGCTCTCGGCTGCATGTAGTCGCTGCGCAGTACGAGGAACTGCTCGGGCATGGCCTCGATGTCATCTCGACATGCGAGGAGGCTTGCTTTCCTGTCGGGTCAGAGGCGGAGGCCGTAGTCTCGCAGCTGGATCGGATGTGCCGCGAGAAGGGCACACGGTTGCTCGGCACAGGCGTCAACCCCGGCTTTGCCATGGATTTCTGGCCCCTCATCGCCTCCGCGGCGGCCACAAGCCTAAGTGCCATCTCGGTTCGGCGGGTGCTGGATGCTGGGCAGCGGCGGGAGGCATTGCAGCGCAAAGTTGGCGCTGGCCTGACGGAACAGGAATTCCTCGAAGGGTTGGCGGCAGGCACACTCGGACATGTTGGGCTGGCAAACTCCGCGCACATGCTGGCGGCCGGGCTTGGTTGCAGCGTTGTCGCCCTCAGCGAGAGCTGTCGGCCCGTAATCGCTCAGCAGGAGCTGCGCACAGCCTATCTTGTCATACCCCCTGGCAGGGTGGCTGGACTTGAGCAGGAGCTACAAGCCGAGCTTTCCTCGGGGCTCAAGCTCTCCCTGAGCCTGCTCATGGCTGTCGGCGCGAGCCCAACCTACGATGAGATCCAGCTCACACAGCCCGCGCGGCAGACGCGCATCGTGGTTGATGGCGGCTTTCACGGCGATCAAACAACTGCGGCGCTTGTCGTAAACACCATCCTTCCCTTGCGCCGCCTGCCGCCGGGTTACTACAGGATGATTGACTTGCCAGCATTCGGGTGCGCGCCATGACGCGCGCACCGAGAGCCGCGCGAGGCCTCAGGGCAGGGCCCAAATGATCCCGCCAAGTGTCAGCGCCCACACACTCCCCGGTTGTGCGGCATAGACAGGTGCGAAAGACAGCACCGGAACAAGCCCCATACCGTTTACAAGCGGCTGCCAAGGGGCTTCGCCGTGCTTTGCGTAAGCACCTTCCGCTGTGCCGGCCAAAATGGTCCGCTGAGCGCCTCCTCCCAGCAACGCGATCGAGAGCACCGCTGGCTCATCTGGCGGAAAGCTAACTCGCTCCAAACTGCCATCGGAACCTTCGATGAGAAGGTAGCGATCTAGCGCTGCCAGGATGGTGCCACCTTCGGGGTCAATCGCGAGCGAGACGTGGCTGAGGCGTACTTCCTCGCTCGTGAGTTCGGACCATGTCCTGCCGCCATCCCGCGACCGCCACAGGACAATGGGGGCAGAGGGATCGCCCAGCAAGCGGGTTGCAGCAGCAACAACACCATCGCTTGCAAACGACGGCGAGAGCTCAAGCCGCAGCACGGCCTGTTTGCCAAAGGGAGTGCTCTTGTGCCAGCTGTCTCCGCCGTCATCGCTCCTTGCAAACTCTCCATCCAGCGTGCCGACCATGATGATCGGGTGCTCAGCCCCCGGGCCAATGGCGATAGCAGAGGCAGCGCCAGCGTAGGCCTGCTTCCAGCTACTGCCACCGTCTGCGCTCACGTGCACCTGGCCCTCAGAGCCAGCTAGCGCTATGAGCGGCCGCTTGGCGTAATCGGGCGTTACGGCAAAGGCCGCGAGCCCAGCGACCTCTGGCATGGAGGGTAAAGGCATCCACCCTCCGCCATCTGCTGAGGTGTAGATGCCCAGGTCCGGCGCGCCGGCGAAGGCTGGGGCGCCAGCTGGCCTGACGAGCTGCGTGAAAGCATGGCCGTACAAGCCTTCGACACACTGCTGCCAGCTGTGGCCGCCATCGTCCGAGCGGTATACACCCGCCTGGTGGAAGCCAGCAAAGATGCTCTCAGCATCCCCTCCGAGGGCAAGGCAAGCGTGGGCGCTATGAAGCACCTGCTGCCAGCTTTTGCCCCGGTCTGTCGAGCGGAACAGCCCATGGCCGGCCGTGCCGACAAGGATGAGGCCATCGCGCGCGAAACTGGGCGAGATCCAGACAGCATTGATGGTGTTATCTGGGATGAGCTCACTTGCTACAGCAACAAAGCTATTGCCGCCGTCATCGGAAATGAAGAGCCCATCCTCCTCGGTCCCCACGACCACAACTCCATCTTTGAGGAAGTTCGGGCTCACGGCCAGGCACTGAACGCTCAAACCTTCCAGCTCTGGCCCACAGCGGCGCCAGGCGCGCCCTCCGTTCGTGGAGCGGAAAAGGCCATCGGTCGTGCCAGCGAAAGCGACCTGCTTTGTTGGCCAGCCGGGGGCACAGGCAATGGAGAGCACAGTGAGATCCGAGAGGCCAAAGTTGGCTGGTTTGCAGGTGCGGCAACTATCGGTGGAGCGAAACACGCCGCTATTCTCAGTGGCGATGAGGACGGTGCCGTCTTTGAGGTAATCCGGCGAGACTGCAAGGGCCGTGACGCTGCCTGCACCTTCAAGCGGCCCGAAGCAGAGCCAGGAATAGCCACCGTCCACCGATCGGCCCACGTGGCCATCCTGTGTGCCAACGAAGAGCACGCCGTTCGGCGAGCTCGCCAAGGCGCTCACGCGCAGGCTCGCGAGCCCGCGGTTGGCGAGGGCCCACTTCTGGCCGCGGGTGAGCGAGCGGAAAACGCCGACAGGCGTTCCGACCACTAAGGGGTTGCCCTGCTCCTTGTTTGGCGAAAGGGTGAGGGCGTAGATGGTGCCGCCGGGCAGGATAGGGCCGATCATTTGCCAACTGGCTTGGATGATCTGTGGCTTAGTTCTCATCAGCTGTCTCTCCACCTCATGGAGCTTAGTATTCCTTTCCTAAGCGCTTGTCTCGGGCCGCCTCGCTCAGGGCTCGACGGCAGTGGCTGGCTTGCGGTGCAGCACGAGCGCTTCAGTCGTGATGAGCATGGACACCGCGCTTGCCGCGGCGCGCAAGGCAGCCTTCACAACTTTGGTCGGGTCAGCAATGCCAGCAGCGCGCATATCTCGGACCTTCCCGGCCACCACATCGTAGCCGTAGCCGGCACCGCGACGGCGGGCCATTTCGACGACGAGTGGCGGGTGCTCACCGGCACTGCGCGCAAGCTGCTTCATTGGCTCCTCGAGGGCTCGCGCCACCACCTGAAGCCCAGCTGCCTCATCTCCGCGAGCGCGCACCCTGCGCACGGCTGGAACGGCAGCCAGAAGAGCTGCGCCCCCTCCTGGCACCATGCCCTCCTGCGCTGAGACAGAGACAACGAGCAAGGTGTTCTCCACAAGCTCCTTGAGCTGCTCTCTCTCCTTGGCGCCAAAGGCACCGATTTTGATGATGGCCACACCTGTGCTGAGCGACGACAGCCTCTCGCGCAGCGGCTTGTAACCATCATCGGAAGGCTTGCGCTCTCGCAGCTGCTGCCTGATGAGCCGGATGCGCTCCCGAATCTCCGCTGGCTTGCCTGCCCCGCCGGCAATTATTGTCTCCTTACGCCTGACGACAATGCGGCGCGCGCGCCCCAGGTCTTCCAGGCGCACGTCTGCAGCACTGAGGCCCTCGTTGGCCAGGATGATGCGCGCACCGGTGAGTATGGCGACGTCCTCCATGGAAGGTACGCGGTTTTCGCCCAGCGCTTCCACCTTGACTGCCGCACAGCGAATGTCTCCCTTGCGGTGGTTCACGACAAGCGTCGCAAGGGCATCCGCTTGGGTCTGGTCCGCGATGACAAACAGCGCCTTGCCCTCAGCCTTGCGCACAAGTTCGATGACGGGCAGGATATCGCGCGCTGACTGAAGCTTGTTGCTAGTGACGAACACGTAGGCGTTGTCGAGAACGGCCTCGTGGGCAACCTCGTCCGTCTCGAGGTAGGGAGAGATGAGGCCCCATGGGAGCCTAGCGCCCTCCACGTATTCGCGATCCAGATAGGGTGCAGCGTACTCCTCAATAGTGACAGCACCATCGGCGCCAACGAGGTCAACTGCCTCTCCAATGACTCGGCCCAACGCGGCATTGCCGGTGAGCGCGGTGGCCAGCGCTACGTAGTCCTCCTCGCCAGCGAGCGGCGTGGCCATTTGCTCCAATGCGCGGCAGGCCGCCTCCACGCCCTTTTCGATGCCGCGCCGGAGCAGTTGGGGGTTATAGCCAGCAGCCATGAGGCGAGTTGCCTCCTGAACCATGGCGCGGGCCAAGATTGCAGCCAGGGCACTGCCATCCCCAACTTCCTGGCGGACGCGCCAGATGAAGTGACGTGCCAGCATGGCCCCCATGTCTCGCGCTTTGCCGGGCAGTTCAATGATGCGCCTTGTAATCGTGGCGGCATCTGTGAGCAGCTCCGGATCCTTGCGCAGCTCCGCAAGGTGAGCTACGTGCCCTCCGCGCGGGCCGTACGT
>JAPWUW010000172.1 GCA_028275325.1 Anaerolineae bacterium
TGGCAGCGCCGCCACTTCCGCAACCCACGAGCCACAGGAAATGAAACCTTCCGGTGCTGCCAGGCAATCCCCGTGGCGGTCGCACACGAGGACAAACAGCGCGCACGAGGCGTGGCGCCTGACCAGGTGGTAGGTGAAGTGGTGAAAGCTACTGCTGCCGAGGAAGACCAGCCCAGGCGGGGCAGCCGCCAGCCACTGCCCAACAAGTTCAAAGATGCTCCAGGGGCAAAGGCACTTGGTTCCCGCAAACGCAAAATTCATCTCCTTGCGCGCAATGGCACGCAGGCGCGGCTGCCAGCGACACCAACTGTCGGTGCCAAGCAGAGTCACGGCCCACATTGCAGGATCACCTTGTCTCGAAGCCCAACCACGCGCTAATGGACCCGGTCAGGGCCAGCCACACCTCCTTCTTAGGCCAATTATAGCGTCGAGCGCGCCAACCTGCCGCGGCGCAAGCGCACCCTTTAGCGGGCCGCAGCCGCCACAAGTGCCGCAAGTTTCAAGGAGGCTGCGGAGGCGGTTGCAGCCTCCGGCTTGGCGGCGCCTGCTGGGCTGCTATTGGCCTGCAGTGCAAGCTGAGCCTGCTCCATCTCCGGGTAGAGTTTTTTCCGGCAGGACGGGCAGAGGCTGTGCGTGAAATCGGCAGCATAGTGCTCCGCTACGTAAGCCTCGACGCTCTGCCAGTAACCGTGATCATCGCGGATCCGCTTGCAGCGGGCGCAAATGGGCAGAAGCGCCCTCAGCTCGGCCAGCTCCTTCTGCGCCTGGCAGATCATGCTGTGCACATCCAGTGCAGCCACCACGTAGTCGGGCCCGCCATTGCCGTTCAGTGGCCTGCCAGCAAGGATGTATCGGCGGTACTGCCCATCAGCTCGGCGGAGCTGCAAGGCAATGGTAAAGGGCAGCCCGCGATGCGCCTTCTCGGCAAGGGTTTCCAGCAGCCTGGGCTTGTCCTCCGGATGAACGAGCTCAGTCCACGGCTCCGGAATGGTGCCGCCGCAGAAATTCAGGAACTCCCTGTTCCAGAGGCGGCAGATGCCCATCGGCCCTGCAGCGAAAATGAGGGCCGGCACTTCGTCGCACGAGACCTGCGCTGCCGTTTGAGAACTCTCTGCCAACTTCCTACCCTCCCTCAGGTCCAATTTGCCATTTGTTAATCGGCAGCTGGGCGTGCGCATTGAGCCCAAGGACGGTAAACTTGCCGTAAAAACCTGGAGCATTGAGTGTCCGGTTGGGTTATGCCCGCTCACAGCCATCTTGTGCCAAGTGAAACCCTGCTTTTTCTGGGCGGCTCCATCTACACCAGCCTGCCCGAGCGCCCATGGGCGCAGGCACTCGCAGTGGAGGGTGGCCGCATTGCTTGGGTTGGGCAAGAGCAAGAGCTTGGGCCGCTCAATGCCGCGCGCACCGTGCAGATCTCTGGCTGCACGGTCATCCCCGGTTTGCAGGATGCACACATGCACCTCCTTGCTCTAGCGCTTCTGCGGGAGCAGCTGGATTTGCAGGGCTGCAGGAGCCTGCTTGAGGCCTGCAGGGCGGCAGTCCGCTTCCGGCAGGAACACCCCGATGCAGAATGGGTCGTCGGCCACGGGTGGCGCGAGGAGAGGTGGTCCCCACCAACCCTGCCGGACCGAGTGTGGCTCGATGCGGCTGTGCCCGATCGGCCCGCACTCCTATGGCGCGCCGACGGGCACACAGCCTGGGTGAACACCCTGGCCCTGAAGCGCGCTGGCATCGACCTGAGCACGAACGATCCCCCTGGCGGGCGCATCGAGCGCGATGAGCGTGGCCGCCCCACGGGCATCTTGCGCGATGAGGCCGCACACCTTGTGAGCAGGCTTGTGCCGGCCCCCAGCTTGGCCACTCGCGTAGGCGCACTGCGCGCCCTTCAGCAGGAACTGCTGAGCTACGGGCTAGTCGCCCTCCACACGATGGAGGGCAGGGACTCGCTGGAAGCCCTGGGGGAGCTCAGCCGCCAGGGCGAGCTCCTGCTCCGGGTGCTTTTCCTGCCACCGTATGCAGAGCTTGCAGAGCTGCAGCGGAGCTGCCTGCGCCCAGGCGCCGGCAGCCAGAGCTTGCGCCTCGGTCAACTCAAGCTCTTCGCCGATGGAAGCCTGGGCTCCAACACTGCCTGGCTGCTTCCCCCAACCGACGACGTGAGTGCCTCCCCAGGCTTGCCCATTCACGATCCGGCGGAGCTGGCCGCCATGGTGCGCGAAGCCCACGAGGCCGGCTGGCCCTGCGCCATCCACGCCATTGGCGATGCCGCCTGCCGGGCCGTGCTGGATGCGCTCGCCGCCGCGGGCCCAGCTGCATCTGCCCTTCCTGATCGCATCGAGCACGTGCAGCTCCTGCACCCGGCGGATAGACCGCGCCTCGCGGCCCTGGGCGTTGTGGCCTCCATGCAGCCCGTGCACGTGGCAAGCGATTGGCCTCTCGCCGAGAGGCTTTGGGGGCCGCGCTGCCAGAATGCCTACTCCTGGCGATCCCTTCTTGCCACCGGCTGTCAGCTTGCCTTCGGGTCCGATGCACCGGTGGAGAGAGCCAATCCCTGGGCGGGCCTGCAGGTGGCCATAACGCGCCAGGACTTGCAGGGCCAGCCGGAGGGAGGCTGGTTCCCGGAAGAGAGGCTCTCCCTCGCCGAAGCGATCGCTGCCTTCACGCGCGGCGTAGCCTGCGCGGCAGGCGAGCCTGGCCATGGGGTTCTTGCCCCGGGCTCCCGCGCGGACTTCATTCTCCTGCCCGTAAACCCCTTCGAGTTGCCAGCGGGGGAATTGCACAGGCTGCGGCCGCTCGCGACCTTTGTCGGCGGCCAGCTTGCCTGGGGCTCACTCCCCTGAGGGCTCCACCCGGGCGGACCCCGCCGCCATTTTGTGGCGCACGGCCAACCCTTCTTCCTCGAGCTGCACCAGCGGCCGCAGGAAAAACCCAGCAGTGCCCAGGCCCATACACGCCGCCCCGCCGAGGACAAACCAGAACTGCACGCCAAGGGCATCCGCAAGGGGGCCGGCAATCGCAAGCCCCAGTGGCACGGCCGCATTGGCAGCACTGCCCATCACGGTGAAGACCCTCCCCTGCATGTGCGGCGCAACGACCGCCTGCAGGAGCGCCGTAAGCGGGCTGTTGGCGAGCGTGCACATGAAGCCGGCAAGCCCAATAGCGCCCACAGCCAGAGCGAGCCCGCCCGGTGGAGCAACCCCGGTCACGAGAAGCGCCGCTCCCATGAAAAGGAGCCCGACAAGAGAAGTGTAAATCCGACGGCGAAACCCTCCCCAGGCAGCAAGCGCGAGCCCGCCGCCAACCATGCCTGCGCTCCAAGCCGCTTCTATCCACCCGAGCTCCATGGCCCCGCCGCGAAAATGGTTGCGCACCAACACCGGCAGCAGGGACATAGAAGGCCAGATCAACACGTTTATGAGCATCGCCGCCGCAAGCAAGAGCACCATCCCGCGCCAGGCGAGCATGTAACGCAGGCCATCTCCGACATCCTGGAGGAGCTCGCCAGCCCCGCGCTCATCCCGTACCCTCTCAGGCCTTGGGGGCTGTGGCACACTGATGAAAAGGAGCGGCAACACGGCAAACATCGCCGTCAGGACATCGATCCCCATAATCTGGTAGAGAGGCATGTAGGCAAGGAGCAGCGCACCTAGGGGCGGCGCGATGATGTTGAGAGCACCGTTGAGGGCCTGGTTCAAGCCAGCTATGCGGGCCAGGTGCGAGCGCGGCACCATGAGGGCCGTCGAGGCCTGCATCGCCGGCCAATGGAAAAGGCCACCAATTGCCCGCGCCAGCGTGATGGGGTAGACAAACCACACCTGCATACGGCCGGACCAGAAAAGGAGCATCACCGCCGCAGCCACGAGCGCAATGGCTGCGTCGGCTACGATCATGACCGCCCGCCGGCTCCAGCGATCCACAAGCGCGCCCGCAAACGGTCCGAGCAGGATCCCGGGCGCCACCGCCATTATGCTTGCCGTGGCAAGCAACGTGGCCGAGCCTGTCGTCGCCGTCAGCCACCACACCAGGGCGAAGCTTGCCACCTGGCTGCCAACCAGGCTGAGCGCTTGCCCCGCCCAAAGGGCGAAAAAGGTCTTCTTCCAAGTTGTGGCCACCTCACCTGCCTCACACCACAAGGATCACCCCCGCGCTAAGCCCTTTGCCAGCGCAGCCCCGAGCCAGCCCGCTGCCACAAAGCCGCCGAGACCCCGCAAGCGGCCGCAAAGCACTGTGCGCCGGCAGGTGAACGCAACACCCGCACTCGTCCCAAGCTCCGGCTTCAGCAAGGCTATTGTCCAGTGTTGCAGCGGTCAAACCCGGGAGCACCTTGCACTCCGTTCAGTTGCTTGTAGAATCTAACTGCACTGGCCCTTGGAAATAAGCAATGATCAAGACAGCTCGGGCATGTCTCATCGGCAGGGCTGCCGGGAGCCTGAGCTGTGGCCCTTACATTCAGGAGCAGGAGGTCGCAGATGGGGTGCCGTAGGTTATCCCGCCGCAGATTGTTGCAGATTGCACCGCTCGTACTCGCCGGGGCTGGGCTGGCTGCCTGTGCGGGGGCGCCGCCGGCCGCAGCGCCCACGGCGCAGGAATCCGCCGCCGCAACGCCGCCCCAAGCAGGGGGCGAACGGGTCACCATCCGTTGGCAGGACTGGCCAGATTGGGAGCCGAAGATCGACGTCATCCTTGCCGAAATGGAACGGCAGCTGCCGCATATCAAGGTCGAATTCGAGCCGCTTGGGGAGGGCTTCGAGGACAAGACCCTTGCCGCCATGGTGGCCGGCACGGCCCCAGATGTGACGACCGGCTGGGGGCCCATATTCCGCGTCTGGGCGGAAAAGGGGCAGCTTCTTGACCTGCAGCCCTTCGTTGATCGCGACCTCACTGCCGAGCAGATTGCGGACTTCCACAAGTGGCAGTGGGATGGGTTTGTCTCCCGAGACACAAAGATCCGCTTCGCCATGCCTTTCTACGTCAACCTGATCATGCTCTACTACAACAAGCAGGCTTTCGACGAAGAAGGCGTACCCTACCCGGACAAGAACCTGGATCACGACAGCTACGCCGAGATGCTCCTCAAGATGACCAAGAAGGAGGGCGATAAGATCCTGCGCTGGGGTGGTGAGATTAGCCCCACGCAATACGACCGCTTCCAGGTGCATGTGCAGGCCTATGGCGGCCATGTGGTGAACCCCGACGATCCCACGGAGTGCTGGCTGGACCGGCCAGAGGCCCTCGCGGCGCTCGAATGGATTCGCGCTCGCCTCTGGGATGACAACTCCATCGCCCAGCCCATGCAGCTTCAGGGTATCGGCCAAGCTACAGGCACCGAAGCTGGGCCATGGGCCGCTGGTATGCTGGCCACGCAGGAGGGCGGGATGGGCGCCATCGCCTTTTACGCAAACGAAAGCAAGTTCCCGTTCGCCCTCACCCACCTGCCGAAAGGGCCAGCGCGCCGCGCCACACTTGGCACCACCGACGGCTACGCCATCTACAAGGGCACCAAGCACCCCGAAGAGGCGTGGGATCTCGTCCTCTTCCTGGTCGGCGATTTCTTCCAGAAGATGATCACGGAGACGTGGGGTGGCATCCCCGCGAGGCTTTCGCTGCTGCCAAGCTGGAAGGACACGATCATCAAGACCTTCCCGGTGCTGGAAAACGCCAACATGGATGCCATCCTCGAGTGCCTGCAAGAGGGTTACCCCATGCTCACCGAGGAATTCAAGAAGCACGCCGAATCCCAGGCGATCATAGAGGCAGCACTCCAGAAGGTCTTCGCCGTTGGCGATACGCCGGTGGATTACTTCAAGGAAGTGGCCGCTGAGGTCACAAGGGTGAACCGCGAGGACTAGCGCTGAAAAAATGGGGGAGGCCATG
>JAPWUW010000173.1 GCA_028275325.1 Anaerolineae bacterium
CCGTGTTGCGGTAGGTGCGGAAGGTCATCCCTGCGCCCTCGAGAAGCTTCCTCACGAACTCGTCAGTTGCCGGGTTGCTGTACGGGTATTCCCTGTCCAGAATGGCGAGCTTGAGAGAGGGGTTGTCCGGGACGTCTGCCGGCTGGTGCGGGAAGAGGACGACCTGCATTTCCCTGCCTGCAAGCTCCTGCAACGCCTGCTGCATCTCCTCGTCGATATCCTGGTCCTGCAGCGCTCCCTCTCTGTCCACCACCACGCGGTTCAGGTTGGGCTGGGTGCGGAACTCGTAGAGGCCGCCCTCCACGTGCAGGTACCAGAGCTCCTTTTCGAGCCGGTGCAGGGCATCCCCGACGACAGCCGGCGGCAGGCCCTCCCGCAGCACGGAGACGCGCAGGTCCCCCATGCTCAGGCCCCGCCGGCCGCTGCCGCCGCTGAAGGAGCCGAAAAAGATCGCGGTGGCCAGCCCGGAGGCGACAGCAAACCTGGCGTATTCCGACCCCAGTTCCCTGTCTATGCGCGGCGCCTTCGCGTTCGGCCCCGCTATATCCGAGGCGATGACACCCTCAAAGGCGCTGCCCGTGTGCTGCAGGAGCTCCTGGCGGATCGCCGGCTGGCTGAGGTTGATGTGGCAGGTCTGGATGAGCGGGGACTGGTCCTTACGCGCATAGAGGTCAGCCACGACGTTGGCCAGGAAGCGCAGGGCGCCGCGTGTGCGCTGGAAGGCCGGGTAAGTGCTCCAGCGCTCATAGAGCAGGTCGATGAGCTGGGGGTGGAACGGGTAGGCGAGGCTCATGCGCCTGCGATAGGAGTCTTCCCGCGCCCAGGACGGGACGTCCTCGCCCAGGTTATGGTAAAGCCGCCAGTAAGCCTCCGCCACGGCGTCCGCTTCCTTGAAGCCCTCTCCCTGCTCGAAGAGGCGCCGCCTGATCACGGCGAAGATTTCGTCCCCCTCGACGGGGGTGTAAATGGCCTGGACCCTGCCGAAAACGCGCTGGAGGTCCCTGAGCGCCGCCTCGGCCTCCTCGCTGTAGGGCACGCTCGACGGGAGAGCGGCGACCAGAGCGCAGCCGGGAACTTCCGCTACCGTCTCGGTGATCTCCTGGCAGAAGGCTACCACCTGGTCCCGGAAGTCGCGGGCTTTGACGATATACTCGACCATCTCGTCCATGAGGATGAGCACCGGGCTGCCTTCCAGGACCTGGCGCAGCCTCTCCTTGCCTGGCGAGAGCCGCTGCCGGTCGTGCTCCTGCACGATCTCGTAGCGCCCCAGCTGCCGGGCTATCTCCCCCCAGGGCGCCATGCCGAGCGGGTCGGCGCTTGTGCCGTCAAAGACGGCCACCCTTGCGTGCGGGATGGACTGCGCGCCGCTCTCGCGCAGGACTTCCGCACACAGGTCGGCTCTCTCAGCCTCCTGCCGGTTCTTGAAGAAGTGATACAGGGCCACGAGAGAGTGCGTCTTGCCGCCGCCAAACGGCGTCTGCACCTGGATGACGGGCTGGCCGTACCCCGTCTGCGCCAGGCGCCCCGTCACCGCTGCAAGCAGCTGTACCAGACCCCTCGTGGGGTACGTCTGGCGGAAGAAGCTTGCAGCATCCCTGTACTCGAGCTGGCCGGCCCCCGCGACCACACTCGAGAGGCTGGCCGCAAAGGTCGACTCGTCCAGACGCCCCTCGCGGATATCGCGGTGCGGCACCACAAGTTCACGCCATGGTCTCATCTACATCCCCTCCTCTCGTTTCAGAACAGCCTCGCCTGCGCGCCAGGCGCGCCGGAGCGCCTGGCGTTCAGCAGCCCCTGCAGGAGCTGCTTCTCCTTGTCGCCCGAGACAAGCAGGTCGGCTATCGCCTGGGTCACCTGCCAGAAGATCTCCTCGTTGCCGCGGTTCATGGCCAGGTGTTGCTCGAGCGCCGGCCGCTGGTTCGCCTCCCAGAGGATGCAGGCCTTGTGGATGGCGTCCACCAGCGCGCTGTAGCGCTCGCGCTTCAGGAACCGCTGGTCCTGCGCCCTCTCCTTTGGCCCAAGGACCCGCACGCGCTCCTTCTCCTTGCGCAAGAGCCCGCTGCCGTTCCAGAGCTCCGTGAGCTCTGCCCCGACAGCCTGGGCCAGCTTCTTTGCCTCGTCAAAGGGTATTGAGGCGCTCCCGTACGCCCATCGCCACAGGACGTACAGCCGCGTCTCAGCGTCCACGGCCCCCAGGTTGGAGGACTGCAGGACCCGCTCAAGGGCAAACGAGGCCACGACCTGCTGCACGTAGTCGAGCAGATCGGAGACGCTGACCTCTTCCCCGGAGAGCTTTTCCACGCGCTCGTAGCGGCCAAAGACCTCGACGGCCGGGCCGATGGCGCTCATGAAAAGGTCAGCACCCCTTATGCCCTCGTCCCAGAAGCGCGACAACCTCTCCCGCACGCGGGCAGCGATATCTTCGCGCACGCGGGTGTAGTTGCCTACTTCCGCGCCCTCGCGCCTGCGGCAGACCATGTAGATGGACGAGGCCAGGGCTGCCGACTCCTGCGCCCGTAGCCGCCCCTGCATCTCGGTGTGGATAGGCCAGGAGGCGGTCATGTAAAGGCCGGCTCGTAGTATGGCGTTGATCACCGCCTCCCAGGCTTCCGTCCTTGGGTAGGCGAACACGATTACGGCGATCCCATCAGGCTTCAGAACCCGCCTTATCTCGCTGAACGCCTCGGTGAGCTTGTCCTCAAACCACTGCGCATCCTTTTCGGCGTAGCGCCTTGGATCCCAGTGTGCCATCTGGCCTATCTCAAGCCCTTTGGGGGTGAGGGGGGTGGCGAAGAGGTCAGGATAGAGGTCGCCGACCGTGCGCTTGAGCCAGACGTAGAAGAAGTCGGAGAGGTCAGCGTAGGGCACGTTGATGTAGTAGGGCGGGTCGGTGAGGACAGCGTCGAAGAACCCGTCTGCCCAGGGCAGGGCGGTGGCGGAGCCGTGGAGGACGGTTGCTGGGATTCCGACAACGGGCAGGTTGACAATGACGCTGATGATCTCTGACAGTCGGTGATCCCATGTCCCACCGTGCGAACCCACAGGCGCATTCTCGAAGTAGTCCCACAGCATCGGCAGTGCTTGTCTGCCAAACACGTGGACAACCGCTTCTGCATCTACTTTCCACGGATTCAGAACCGCAGTAAACCTTGCAAGCTCGTTCAACATCAGCGCCAGATACGTCATCACCGCCTTCGCCAGCTCAGGCTCAACCCTCTCCTGGAGCATGCGGGCATAGGCCTGGCGCACCTTGTCTGCGAAGGTGATGAGGGCGAGCTTCTGCCGGGCATTGAACAGGTCGGCCCAACGGGTCATGCCGTAAAGGGGCACATTGAAAACACCGCTCATGAGCGGGAGCGGCTCATCCGGCACCGGGTCCATTCCCCATTCGGCCCAGAGCTGCCGGCGCTTGTCCTCCAGGGCGGCCGCAGCGGCCCGGTAGGCATCCAGGTCCTGCGCGGTAGCCAGGCGGTATGCCTTGCCCGCGCGCCCGGGGTGGTGCAGGACCAACGCCACCATCCTCTCCCCCGCCCTGCCCTCGCGGAAGAGGCGCCGCGTGGTGTCGTCGTCCACAGCGCCACCGCAGAGGGGGCAGCGCACACGGGCTCTTGAGACAGTGCCCTCCTCGGGGTCAAAGTCGATCCGGCTCCCCTCCACGATCTCGAAGTCCACCCGCCTGGCGGCGCGGTTTGGCAAGGGGCGAAGGGCCACCTTCTTGTTGGCCTTCCTGGCCAGCCAGAGCTGGCGCATGAGAGGGATCTCAGCGCCGCAAGCCGGGTTCTGGCAGGGCAGGGTGCGCGCCCAGATGTAGCCCACGGGCACAGCCCCATCGGCATCCCTGGGGTAGAAGCGCTCAAGCTCCTTCCGCGCCTCCTCCAGCACCCACTCCCCCCAGCGCTTCACCTCCCTCAGAAGCGGGCTTTCCCCCCTGCCGCCCAGGAGCGACGCTGTCCCCTTCTGCCCGAAGCGCTGGGGATATTCCAGCACGGCCTTGAGGATGAGCACCGCCACCGGGTTGTAGTCCAGGGCGTACGTCTCGCAGCCCAGCCGCAGCGCCTCAAGGGGTATGGCCCCGCCGCCGGCAAAGGGGTCCAGGACTCTGGGCGCCCTGCCGCCGTGGCTTGAGCGGATGAGCTGCCTGGCTTCCTCCAGCAGCCTCGCGTTCAGGGACTCTTCCCACGGGGCGATCGCTTTCACAAGCGACAGCATCTCCTTCCTGCGGAACGCGTCGGCCTTCACCAGGGCGGCAAAGGCGGTGGCGCGGGAAGCGGCCAGCGGCCGACGGGCCCACCAGATGTGCAGGGTGGAGATGTGCCCGTGGCGGATGTTCTTCTCACGCACGGATTCCTCGGATACCTGGCGCAACGGGAAATCCGTCTCGATCAGCGTTCTGGTCATCGGCATCTACCTCCCTTTATCCCATCTGGGCCAGAGCGGCCTGCTTCCAGTCGCGCACTCGATAGCGGACAACCGCGACCTCCTCTTCCGGCTTGAGGGAGGAAACCGGGTCCTGCAGCATGTAAAGGCGGGGCTCGCTCCGGCAGTTCTCCACGATGTAGAGCCAGTACTGGCTGCCCAGGCGCTGCGCCATGAGCCACTCGTTTGGCGTGAGGACAATTGAGCCTGTCCCCGCCCGTCCCTTCACCTCGATGTACCTCACCTGGCCGTCCGGGGCCCGGGAGCGCAGGTCGTATCCCCTGTTCTCGGCCGACACGTCCACCACCTCCCTGCCCTCGCGCCGCTCGTGCTCCATGGCCACCCTCATGGCTACGGCCTCCACCTCCTGGTCGGTCTGCATGCCGTCCTCCGGGACACGCAACGGGAGGACCCGCGCCACCCCGCACACCCCAGGTATCGCTGGCGTGAGGCTTGTCTCCCTGCGGATGGACTCAAGCAGCCGCGCTCTTCGTCCCTCCAGGTCCTCCTTCAGCCGCTGCGCGTTCGCTATGACAGGCGCCGGGATCTCCTCCCCCGCAGCCTCCCTCTCCGAGTACTCGAGCAGCTTCGCCTCAGCCTCAGCTATCTGCACTTCCAGTGACGGCAGGCCGTACTTGCGCCTGATGCTGGCGACCCGCTCCCGCTCCCGCAGCAGCTCTTGCCTGTAGGGCTCAAGCGCCTGCTCAAGCGCCGCCATCGCTATCTCGCCCTCCTCAGGAGCGCGCTCGCCTCCTGGCTCTGACCCTCCCGGCGCGGGCTTGAGGTCCCACAGGACCGCCGGGGAGATCAGCTGCAGCCTGCCATCACCGCCGCCCGAAGCGGGCTGATAGAGGGCAAAGAGACGCCTGCCCGCGACGTCGCCTGTCCCGTCCCTGATCTCGCCCTCCAGGAAGACGACAAGCCCGTCCAGCTTTGCTCCGGGGTCGAAGAACATGGCGCCGCGCCGGGCGCTCTCCTGCGTGCGCACCAGCACGGCCTCGATCACCGCCTCAAGCAGCGGGTGCCCCGGGGCCACAAACTCCGCCCCCTCCCGCTGCGCCTTAGCCTTGTCGAACGTGAAGCGGCGGTACTCGCTGTACACCTCCCCGTACCGCAGCTTGAACTCGCGGGGCACGTTCCGTATCTCGTACGGTACCCTCTCTATCCGCCACGCCCCGTCCTGCCGCCTCTCCAGGGGGATGCCCAGGAAGCGGCAGGCACGCTGGAAAAAGGCCTCCACGTACTCCGGCACAAGCCGGTTCTCGCGGGCGCGCTCCTGGTCGCCCAGGATCCCCCGCAGGTCAATGTGCCGCGTGGCCAGGCTGACAAGCGCCGCCTCCTGCAGCCTGCGGATGGCTTCCTCGTCAGTCACGCGCTCTATCGACGCAATTATCTCGTCCAGGCTGCGCCTTTTGGCAATGGCAT